>CAIYQA010000026.1 GCA_903928175.1 uncultured Spartobacteria bacterium
ATCGGGTAGGAGGCGGGGTTGCCCCCGCCGTCCTCCCACACCACCGGGCGTACGGTTCCGTACCACGGCGGTTCACGAAGAGGCGCGTTATGCGCGAACGTGGATCGTTTGAAGCAGTGAGATGAGGCCCATGCGGGCGAAGTAGGTTTGCGGGAACGCCGCGTTCATGTGGGATTGTCCGCTGTTCCACCAAGGGCCATATCCGTTATACGCGCTGGCTCGTGCTTTGGCCGGGGTGAACCCGAGCCCCAGCAGCTTGCTTAGGCGCGTTCTCGGACGTTTCCATTGCCGCCAGATGATACAGCGCAGCTTGCGCCTGATCCATTGGTCGAGTTCCTCGAAAACGCCCTTGGTTTCGGCCAACCGGAAGTAGTTTGCCCATCCCCGAAGCAGCGGGTTGAGTTCCTCGGCGATCAGTCGCCGAAGGTTTTTCCCCCGTCCGCGCCGGATGATTTGGCGCACTTTCTCGCCTAAGCGCCGGGTTGATTCCGCCGCTACTTTGAGCTTGGGCTTCCGGTGTGCCGTCACACTGTAGCCCAAGAACTTCCTTTGGCTTGGCCGGGCCACTTGGCTCTTGGCCTCGTTGACCTTCAACCTCAACCGCTCCGAGAGGAACCGCCTGAGTGACGACATCACCCGCTCTCCGGCTGCCTTGGATGCAACGTAGATGTTGCAATCATCAGCATATCGGCAGAACCGGTGTCCGCGCTTTTCAAGCTCCTTGTCCAGGTCGTCGAGCAGGATGTTCGAGAGCAGTGGCGAGAGCGGGCCTCCTTGCGGTGTCCCCTCCGTTCGCTGCCCTACTATCCCGCCCTCCATGACGCCGCTTTGCAGGTAGCGCCGGATCAGCCTCAGTAATCCCTTGTCGCTGACCTTCCTCGCCACCCGCGCCATCAGCACGTCATGGTTCACCCGGTCAAAGAACTTCTCAAGGTCCACGTCCACCACCCAGCGACGGCCTTCCGCGATATGCTCGCGGGCTGCCTTCACTGCCATGTGGGCGCTGCGTCCAGGCCGAAACCCGTAGCTGTTCTTCGAGAAGCTCTCCTCCCAGATGGGGCTCAATACCTGCGCTATCGCCTGTTGGATCATGCGGTCCACAACTGTCGGTATCCCCAGCATCCGCACTCCGCCTCCGGGCTTGGGAATTTCCACCCGCCGCACTGGCTGCGGTTGATATTCCCCGGCCAGAAGCGCCTCTTTAATCTCCGCCCAATGCTCTCGCAAGTGGCTCCGCAACTGGGTTGTCGCCATCCCATCCACTCCGGCGGCTCCCTTGTTGCGTTCCACCGCGACCATGGCGCGGATCATGTTTTCTCGCTCGACCACTGCCTCAAGCACTCCTTGCTCTCCAAGACGGGTGCCTTTGTCCGCCGTTGCCGGAACGTTTGACGCGCCAACTGCAATATTTCGCGGGTTCCGCCCGCTACTCGTCCACAGATCGACTTCGGGCATCCCAGCCCTCTTTTCTGCGCCTGCCTCGTTCATCGAAACAGCGGTGCCCCTTTCTTCCTCTTCCTGTTCGGGCCTTCGGCGGGGTCGATCCGCCTACTATGCCCTCTGCTGACTTCTCCACCGCCTTCCCGCCGCCTCTCGACGACGGTAGCACGCATTGGCAGCAGTGGAGATCTCCCCGGGTAATGCGCACTCACCTCCACGTTCATGACCGCCACATCTACGCCCAGAACTTCCGTATAAGTTTTGGACTTCAGGTTTATTGGCCCCCTCATCCGTTCTGTTCGCCTCTTATGTGGTTCTTGTTCATCGGTCTAACGTTTTGCCTGCGGCTTCCTTCAGACTCCGCCTCGCGGCGGACGCCCTTGCCGTCCGGCTAGCACTTCCCCTTATCGGGCGTGCGGAGGACTTTAACCCCCAAGTGAGTGCGCCCTGCCGGGCGCACCAAAAAAACGCCCTCGCAGGTTTCCCTGGGAGGGCGTGAATTTTGTAAACGCCTGCGTTACAGCGTGCGGCAGAATTCCTCGAACCGGTCGAGGCCCTTCTTGATCACGTCCATGCTGGTGGCATAGCTGAAGCGGATGGTGCGGTCATCCCCAAAAGCGATGCCGGGGACCACGGCGACGTTGGCTTTGCTCAGGAGACGGTCGGCGAAATTCTGCGAGGTGAGCGAGAGCTTGGAGATATTCACAAGCATATAGAAGGCGCCCTGCGGCTTGACCACCGAGATGCCCTTGATGGCCGAGAGGCGGCTGAACATGTAGTCGCGCCGGAGTTGGAATTCCTCGCGCATATCCGCGACCGCCTGCTGGTCGCCTTTGAGCGCGGCGATGCCGCCCTGCTGGGCAAACGAGCACGGGTTGGAGGTGCTGTGGCTCTGCATGGAGTCAATCGCGCGGGCAATCGGTTCCGGAGCGCCGAGGTAACCCAAACGCCAGCCGGTCATCGCATACGCCTTGGAAAAGCCGTTGACGGTGATGGTCAGGTCGTAGGCTTCGGGAGAAAGCGAGGCGACTGAGACGTGCTTGACGTCATCATACGTGAGCTTCTCGTAAATTTCGTCGGAGAGAATAATGATCCCCTCCTCTTCGGCCACGGCCACGATGGCTTCGAGTTCCGCGCGGGTATAGACGGCGCCGGTCGGGTTGCCAGGGGTGTTGATGATGACCATCTTGGTGAGCGGGGTCATCGCATCCTCGAACTGCTGGGCGGTCATCTTCCAGCCGTTCTCTTCGGTGGTCTGGACAAAAACCGGTTCGCCGCCGGCGAGACGCACCATTTCGGGATAGCTCAGCCAGTACGGGGCGGGGATGATGACTTCATCGCCGGGTTCGACCGTGGCGAGAATGGCGTTGAAACAGGAATGCTTGGCGCCGTTGGAAACGATCACCTGGTGCGGCTTATAATCAAGACCGTTATCGGCCAGGAATTTTTCGGAAATCGCCTCGCGCAGCTTGGGGATGCCCGAGCTGGGGGTGTATTTGGTGAACCCGCCATCGAGCGCGGCCATGGCGGCGGCTTTAATGTGGTCGGGGGTGTCGAAGTCGGGCTCTCCGGCGCCGAAGCTGCAAACGTCCAGGCCGTCGGCCTTCATCGCCTTGGCTTTGCTGTCGATGGAGAGGGTGAGCGACGGGGTGAGAATGGTGGCGCGTGAGGCGATGTCCATAGATAATTTAGGGTTCGATTTTGAGATGTTGCAGCAGGGGTGAGATTAAAGGGATCCGTAAAACGCTTCGACAAACGGCTTCAAATTGTTTTCGTCGATTTTCACGATTTTGAATTCGCGGCGGGCGTTCTCCGCCGAGTCCGAGGCGTGCGCGGCATTGACCATGATGGTCTGGCCGAACTCGCGGCGGATCGATCCGGGAGGCGCTTTGGACGGGTCGGTGGGCCCGAGGACCTCGCGGATTTTGCGCACGGCATCAATCCCTTCATACACGAGGGCGAAGCACTTCTCGGTGCCGGGTTCCTCCCGTTTTTCCGGGGGGCATTCGCTCGGTTTGCAGCCGGACATGAACTGGACAATGGATTCCCAGTTCTGCTGGCCGTTGATGGGGCCGAGGATTTCGCCCAACTGTTTTTGCACGTCCTCGTTGAGCTGGATGCCGAGCTCCTGTTCAATGGCGAGCCGCGCGATGGGGGCGGTGCGGTCGCGGAAGATGTTTTTCAACACATCGAGTACCGGGCCGTAGAATTCGCAGGCTTGGGCGACGCTCATGAAATGGATTTTCGCGCCGATAATGGTCAAACCGGCGCGCGAGAAAACGTCGATCACGCCGCCGGGCCGGGCGTTCGGGAAACGGAAATTGTCCGGCTTGATGAGCACCAAGGTCCGCTCGACATCCTCGGGATAAGCCGAAATGCCTTCGAGCACCCCCCCATCGGTGTCCGAAAACCGCGCCCAGAGTTTCAGGTTGCGCTCGGCGGCAACGGCATCGGGCGGGCAAAGCACGGCGGGTTCAAAATAGACCACGTTCCCGGCGGCATCGGTGATGTAATCGCCGTAGGTATCCCGGATATTCTCGCCGGAAGGCCGCCCCGGGGCGATGGAGCCGACTGCCGCGCGGAGTTTCGCCACGGCATTTTCGCCGCTGAACACCAGCAGGAGCACGCGCGGCTTGGCGTCGGAGGAGTTGGGCAGGAAATTCTTGAGAACGTAGTCGCGGATCAACTCCTGCGTGGCGTGGTGCCGGGGATCGGCATCGGTGACAAGCGTCTCAGCGTAGGTCTGGACGAGTTCCTTGCCGGGCGCAAACATCCGGGCGCGGATGAGATCGAGCCCGGTGCGGGAGATCAGGCGGGCAATAATGCCCCCGGTACGCGATTTGCGGATCGAGTACGGAGTGACGAGCACATACGAAAGTTCTTCGGCCATAGATGAAAATTGCCTGCGCCGACTGCCTGAAAAGGGTGTTTTTCAGGGCAAACCAGCGTAGGCAGGGTGGTTTTTTTCTGTAAAAATTGCGTGGCAAAGCTAACGGGGGGGGGCGCCGGGCGTCAACGTCTTTTTCGGGCGAAGAAGAAAAACGAATCAGGAAACCAGGAAGGCAAGAATTGCAGAATGGGTTGGTGGATCGCGACCTCCGGGCGCGATGTTTTCGTTGCTCGTTCCCAAACTCTATTTGGGAACAAGGGAAAAAACGCTCACTCCTTAGTCCGTGAGATAGTAGTAAAAAATCCCGCGCTCCTCATCGATCCAAATTTGGGGTGATTCTTCATATCCTTTTCCACCGGCTACGCCCTTGGAAATATTGTTCGGATCAAACCAAGCAGGCACTTCACTATTATTTGGTCGTTTTGGACGACTCACCGCAGAAAGAGGGGTTGTGCCCAACACTTTAAGGGCAAGAGATTGGCAATCTGCAACCGGTGCCTGGAAGCGAACGCATACAGTGAATCCAGGGGTGACATTCCCATTCATCAAATAATATTGTATCTTATGAGCGCTTGCAGGAAGGACTTTTGATTCAAGATGTTTTAGAGCTACCTCTCGCGTCACCGGTACAGACGTTTGGTAGATATGAGGTTGAAGCACCCACCAGCCCAATCCAACAAATGCTAAACCCAAAACCATCAAGCTTGCAATTATCAGACAGAAAAAGATGAGAAATTTCTTCATTCGGGGTTTCTATTTCTTCCCCGCCAGCAAGCTTACCCATTTCCCCTTCCTCACGACTTTCTGGAAGGTAAACCCCCGCTTTTTGAAGGCGGCGATGACTTCCTTTTCTTGAATAAGCAGGATGCCGGAGAGGATGAGAGAACCTCCGGGGCGGACGGCGGCGGCAATGGTATCGGCGGCTTTGATCAAAACCTGGCTGAAGAGGTTGGCGGCGACGACATCCCAAGTGCGCGTTGGGGTCCAGGCAAGCACGTCGGTTTTGCGCATCGGCATCGGCCCGGCGGCGTTGCGCGCGACGTTTTCCCTGGCGGTGCGGACGGCGTGCGGATCGAAGTCGCACCCTTCCACCTTGCGTGCGCCGAGTTTGCGCGCGGCGATGGCCAGGATGCCGCTGCCGGTGCCGAGGTCGAGGAAATCCCAAGGGGCGGTTTGCTGCTCCGCGACGTCACACAAAAGGCGAAGGCAAGAGGCGGTGGTGGCGTGATCGCCCGTGCCGAACGCCATGGCCGCCGGGATGATCAGCGTGGGCCGGGAGGCGTCCAGTTGACGGGCGGTTTCGGAGCTATCGACCACCCACAAGCGGTCCCGGATGGCGAGCGGCTTGCGCGCGACCGGTTCGCTGATCGGCTTGTCTTTGATCTCGCGAATCTGGCCGCCGAACTGTTTGACCAGCCCATCGGCTTCCTTGCGCGTGAGGGCGTAGGCTTCGATCCGCAGCGATTGGCGGCTGGGCAGCCGGACGACAATCAATCGGGTGGGGCCGACGAATTGCAGGCGTTCGATCCAGGCGTCCTCCCATTTGGCAGAGGTCAGTTTTCTCCAGGTGAGCATAAGAAGGAAAAGGATGAATTAGGAAACCAGGAAGCCAGGAAAAGAAAATCTGGAACTCAGGAAAGAGACAAAGAAAAGAGGTTATGTTTTGCGTATTCCTGGTTTCCTGGCTTCGTGATTGTTTTTATCTGAATTCCCATGTACCTGCGCGACGTAGGCGGCGGCGGCGGCGCGGATTTCAGCTCCGGCGAAGGCCAGGGGTTTCGCGAATTTCGGGGTGAACCACGGAAAGAGGCCGGCCAAATCGTGAAGCACGAGCACCTGGCCATCGCAGTCCGGCCCGGAGCCGATGCCGATGGTGGGAATGCGCAACGCGGCGGTGATGGCGCGAGAGGCTTCCGGTTGGACGAGTTCCATCACGACGGCACACGCCCCCGCAGCTTCCACAGCGCGGGCGTCGTCCAGAAGCAGTTGGACGGCCTCCGGCGTTTTGCCTTTGATTTTGTAACCGCCTTCTTCGCGCACGCTCTGGGGCAACATGCCGATGTGGGCAACGAGCGGGATCCCCCCGCCGGTGATGGCGGCGATTTGCGTCGCGTGGCTCACGCCGCCTTCGAGTTTCACGGCATCGGCCCCGGCTTGGATGAGCAGCCGGGCGTTGGCCAGCGCTTGCTCCGGGGTGTCGTAGCTGTGGATGGGGAGGTCGGCGATGACGGGGGCTCGCTGGGTGCCCCGGGCGACGGCGCGGGTGTGGTGCAGCATCTCCTCCAGCGTGACCAGCGTGGTGTCCGGGTAGCCGAGGACCACCATGCCGAGCGAATCGCCCACGAGGAGGCAGTCCACGCCCGCTTCGTCCAGGAGCCGGGCGGTCGGGTAGTCGTAGGCCGTGAGCATCGCGATTTTGTGTCCGCGCGCTTTGGCGGTGAGAAGCGGTTCGAGGCGGGTGTTCATGCAAAAAGGAGGAGGAGTGCAAACAAGTAGATCGTGGCGAAAACGAGGGCTGCAACCTTCAGAAAGCGTGCGGGTTCCTCATGGTGTTTTTTGCTGCGCCACTGCAAAAAGAAAGCCAGCGTGGCCCAAAGAGCAAGGGAGCAGAAGGCGCTCACGAACAAGAAATGGGCCTCTGCCCGTGCGGCAGGGGCAAACGTCATGGTGCTGATGGCCAGCAACATGGTGCCGCTCATGAGCGCACAGGTCCAAGCGGAATAAATGAGCGTCTTCATGGAATGACCCACGGTTTGACCAGTGGGTGGGGCGGAAGGCAAGCGAGAAGTTCAGCCACCGTCTGCTGAGCGCCGGGCAAAATCAACTCGGGTCGGATGTCGGCGAGCGGTTGCAGGACGAAGCGCCGGGCGGTGAGCCGGGGGTGCGGGAGGGTTAGCTCGACGCTCTGAAGCGTGCAGTCCCCAGCATAGAGCAGATCAAGGTCGAGGGTGCGCGGGGCGTTGTGGCCGTGTTCGGCGGGGCGACCCTGCGCGCGTTCGATCTGCTGGAGGGCGTGGAATAGCGCCAGCGGTTCGCCATAATATTCAATCTCCATCACAGCGTTAAGATACGGCTCCGTGCCAGGCGCGCAACCCACCGGCTCGGTTTCGTAAATTGGGGAGAGCAACGGGACATCCGGGCCGGTGTGGAGCCGCGCCAAGTCTGCTTGTCCGGAGTGCAAATGCGCAAGCCGATCGCCAAGGTTCGAGCCGAGAGCTATTCCGCAATGCATGAGTTTTTCAGTAGATTGATTCGCGCAAAGACCGCCAAGGACGCAAAGTAAAGAAGGTTCTTAATGTCTTCTTTTTGCGTTCTTTGCGTCCTTTGCGCGAAAAATCCGGTTCGGCTAGCGCAGCCCGAGCACGTCCTGCATGTCGTAAAGCCCGGCGGGCTGCGTGGCGGCCCACTTGGTGGCGCGCACGGAACCGCGCGCGAAGGTGTCCCGGCTGGAGGCTTTGTGGGTAAGCTCCACCCGTTCGCCGATGTTGGCGTAGATGACGGTGTGATCGCCCACGACATCGCCGCCGCGAATCGCGTGCATGCCGATCTCCGTGCGGGTGCGTTCGCCGACGATTCCCTCACGCCCATGCCGCACGTCGCGGTTGTATTCGAGGTCGCGCACTTCGGCCAAAATCTCCGCCAAACGCTTTGCGGTGCCGCTGGGCGAATCTTTTTTCAGCCGGTGATGCATTTCCACCACTTCGAGGTCGAAGTCCGGCCCGAGGATTTCCGCCGCTTTGCGGGTGAGCCAGAAAAGAGTGTTCACGCCGACACTGAAGTTGGGCGCGAAGACGACGGGAATGGTTTTCGCGGCTTCGCGGATGGCGGCGACCTGCGCGTCGGTGTGGCCGGTGGTGCCGATGACGAGGATTTTTCCCGCTTCGGCGCACGCCTTGGCAATCCCCTCCGTGAGGGTAGGGTGGCTGAAGTCAATGACCGCATCGCAGAGCGGCACGGCGGCGAGGAAATCGTCGCCGTGGTCGATCTCCGCCGCGACGGTCACGGCGGGGTCGCCTTTTACCGCAGCGAGGATGGCCTGGCCCATGCGTCCTTTGGAGCCGTTGATGAGAAGACGGAGTGGATTCATGGAGGAATTAATCAGGAAGCCAGGAAACCAGGAAAGCAGAAAAGAGAAGAGTGGCCACGGAGCTCTTTTCTTGAGTTCCTGTGATTTTTCTTTTCCTGGTTTCCTGGTTTCCTGATTGGTTTTATATCAGTTTCAAGCTCGCGAGCGTGGCCCGGAGTTTCTTCGTGTTTTCCTCGCTCATTTCACAGAGCGGCAGGCGCACTTCGAGAGCAATGCCCCCTTGCAGGGCGAGCGCGGTCTTGATCGGGACCGGGTTGGTCTCGACGAAGAGATCGCGGAAAAGCGGATACCAGCGTTCGTGCAGCGCGAGCGCCTGGGTGGGCATGCCGCCGAGGGCCGCCTTCACAAGTTCGCTGACTTCACGCGGAATGATGTTCGAAGCCACGCTGATGACGCCGACCGCCCCCGCCGCGATGAACGGCAGAGTGAGCGCGTCGTCGCCCGAGAGGATTTCAAACGGAGCCGGGAGCACCTGGCGCAGTTGGCTCACGCGGTCCACGCTGCCGCCGGCTTCCTTGATCGCGACGATGTTCGGGCACGCCTTGGCCAGGCGGCGTACGGTTTCCACGGCGATCTCGATGCCCGAGCGGCCGGGGATGCTGTAAAGCACGAGCGGCAGCTTGGTGGCTTCGGCGATGGCCTTGAAATGGCGGAACAGCCCTTCCTGCGACGGCTTGTTATAGTAAGGCGCGACGAGCAAGGCGGCGTCGGCCCCGGCTTTTTCGGCTTCCACGGTGAGGGAAATCGCTTCACGGGTGGAGTTGGAGCCGGTCCCGGCGATCACCTTGCAACGTCCGGCGGCCACTTTTACCGCCAGTTCGATCACGCGGTGGTGTTCGGCATGGTCGAGCGTGGGGGATTCGCCGGTGGTGCCCACAGGCACGATCCCGGTGATCCCGTTGGCGATCTGGTTCTCGATCAAAGCCGTAAAAGCGGCTTCATCGAGATGGTTGTTGCGGAAAGGCGTGACCAACGCCGTATGGGCTCCTTCAAACATGTTGCGTTCTTTTTAGACAGATTTCGCGCGCATGGCACGCTTTTATACCGCAATCTCCCCATCGAATACGAAATCCGCCGGGCCGGTGAGCGTTACGGCCTGGTAAGCCCCCCGGCTTCCGGTGAAGGCGACGCTCAGGGTATCCCCGCCGCGCACTTGAACCGCCACGGGGCTTTTTGCGCCGGTCAATTCGTGGAAAATCAGCGCGCTGGCGACGACGCCCGTGCCGCACGCGAGCGTTTCCCCCTCCACGCCGCGCTCGTAGGTGCGGATGGCGATCGTCGTGGCGTTTACGGGCGCTATGAAATTGGCGTTGGTGCCGCGCGGAGCGAAATGGGCGTGGTAACGGATGCCCGCGCCGTATTCCTGCACGGGGACGGCCTCCAAATCCTCGACGATGACCACGGCATGCGGCACGCCGGTGTTCACGGAATGGACGGTGAGCGTTGTCCCGTTCTCCAGCGCCACGTTTTCGTGCAGCCGCAGGGATTGGGGTTCGCTCATCGCGAGGCGGACGTGGTCGCCGAGGCACTCGGCGGAAATCACCCCGGCCTCGGTTTCAAAACTGAGCTTGCCCGTCAGGCCTGCGAGCCGCGAGGCAAACCGGGCGAAGCAGCGCGCGCCATTGCCGCACATTTCGGCTTCGCCGCCGTCGGCATTGTAATAGCGCATCCGGAAATCCGCGCCGTTGCGGGCCGGTTCCACCGCGAGTAGGCCATCGGCCCCCACGCCGCGGTGGCGGTCGCACAGGCGGGCAATCGTTTCGCGGGCGAGGGCGAGTTCGCCCCGGCGGTTGTCCACGACCACGAAGTCGTTCCCTGCGCCGTTCATCTTGGTAAAATGCAGCAACATGGCCATGGTGTAGCACAGCGTCGGGGCCGCGCCAAGCAGGGAGAGGACCTATAAGTCCTATAGGTCCCATAGGACACTCTAGAAAAAAGCGCGATTTTTCTGCCCCGGCATTTTCCGTGCTTTCTAAAATGCCGCGGAAGGGATAAAAACAACGCCACCCCATTGCCGCTGCATGAAACCCAAAATCCTGATCGCCGATGACGAGCCCGATGTCGTCGATCTCGTGGCCGCGAATCTCCGCGCGGCGGGCTACGACATCTCCAAGGCGCAAGACGGCCCCTCCGCGCTCGCGGCGGTCCGGGAGCAGGCCCCGACCCTTCTCATCCTCGATCTGATGCTGCCGGGGATGTCCGGCCTGGAGGTTTGCCGCACGCTCAAGGGCGATCCGGCCACGTCCATGATCCCCATCATCATGCTCACGGCCAAGGCCGAGGAGGTGGACCGCGTCGTCGGGCTGGAACTCGGCGCAGACGATTATGTCACCAAGCCGTTCAGCCCGCGCGAGCTGGTGCTGCGCGTCAAGGGCGTCTTGCGGCGCAATCCCAACGAATCCTCCGACGGGCTCCTGAGCCTCAACGGCATTGTGCTCGACCGCAAGCGGCTGCAAGTACACATCGAGGGCAAAACCGTCGATTTCACCGCTACGGAATTCAAGCTGCTCACGCTGCTCATGGAACGGCGGGGGCGGGTGCAGTCCCGGGAAGTATTGCTCAATGATGTTTGGGGCTATGAACGCGTGATCGACACCCGCACGGTGGACACGCACGTGCGGCGGCTCCGGGAAAAGCTCGGGGGCAGCGCGGATTGCATTGAAACGGTCCGCGGGTTCGGTTATCGGATCGCGCAATGAACTGGTTGCCCGTCAGTGCGTTCCTGCTCATCGCGATCCTGTATCTGCGCCATCGGCTGAACGCACGCGAACAGTTGCGGCAGATCGACCAGATGATCCAAACCATCGGGGAGGGAGGCCGGCCTTCCAGCTTTATTTTGCATGGCGAAAAAAATTTGCAACGGATCGGGATTGGCTTGGAAAAACTGGCGGATCAACGCGACCGGCTCGAAAGCCAGATTTCGCGCGAGGGGTTCAACCTCCAGGCCATTCTCGCCAGCATGATGGAGGGGGTGATGGTGGTGGACGTGGGCCGGGTGATCCGGCTCGTCAACGATTCCTTCCTGGCGCTGTTTAATCTGAAAACAAGCCCGGTCGGCCGGGGCGCGCTGCATACGCTGCGGGATGCCTCCATCGAGGCGGTATTACGCAAGGCTCTCACCACCGGCGAGGCGCAATTCCGCGAGATCGCGCTCACCGCCCCCAAGCGCCACCTGGCCTTGAGCGCCGCTCCGGTGCGGGACAGCGCGGGAGCCATCCTTGGGGTGGCGGCCACCTTCCACGACATCACCCGCATCAAGCAACTCGAAGAGGTGCGGCGCGATTTCGTGGCCAACGTCTCCCACGAATTGCGCACGCCGCTTTCGATTTTCCAAGGCTACGTGGAGCTGTTGCGCGAAAACCCGGAACTGCCGCGCGAGGAGATCGGACGCACGCTGCAGGTGCTCTCCAAACATTCCACCCGCCTCAACGCGCTGGTTGAGGACCTGCTTTCCATCGCCCGGCTGGAATCCCGCCAGGACAATCTCACGCTCGCCCCTTGGGACGCCGTAACCTTTTTGAGCGCGGTGGAGGAAGACTGGCGGCTCAAATTCCAAGCCCAGGAAGTGCGCTTCCGCCTGGAAATCGCGCCCGATGCCCCCTCGATTTGCGTGGACCATTTCAAGCTGGAGCAGGTGTTCAACAACCTGCTCGAAAACGCCTTGAAATACACGCCGCCGGGCGGCGCCGTCACCATCGCTGCCGCACGGGCGCGGGCGACCGGCGGAGACCCCGGGAAGGATCTGGAAATCCGCGTGAGCGACACCGGCACCGGAATTGCGCCGGCGGATCTGCCCCATATTTTCCAGCGTTTCTACCGTGCCGACAAAGCCCGCAGCCGCGCACTGGGTGGCACCGGGCTGGGGCTCTCCATCGTCAAGCACATCGTGCAAATCCACGGCGGCAGCGTCCGCGCCGAGAGCGAGATCGGCTCCGGTTCGACGTTCATCATCCGCCTGCCGGGCGCCTGATCAGTTTTGCGCCCAAGCGCAGAAAATCAGCCTAGGTCAGCCGCACCGGCACGCCTTGCTGCGCAAGGTATTCCTTAACCTGCCGCACGGTGTATTGGCCGAAGTGGAAAACGCTCGCCGCGAGCACCGCGTCGGCCTTGCCAAGGGCGAGCACTTCGCTCATGTGCTCCAGCTTGCCCGCGCCGCCGCTGGCGACCACGGGAACCTCGACGCTTTCACTGATGCGACGGGTGATGATCAAATCATACCCTGCTTTTGTGCCATCCGCGTCAATGGAATTGAGCACGATCTCCCCCGAACCCAGCGCCACGGCTTTGCAGGCCCATTCCACGGCGTCCATCCCGGTCGCCTTGCGTCCGCCATGCGAAAAAACCTCCCAACGGTCGGGCCCGACCCGCTTGGCATCGATGGAAACGACAATGCACTGGCTTCCAAACCGCTCCGCGCCCGCCGTGATGAGTCCCGGCGTGGCGATGGCGGAGGAGTTGATGCTGATCTTGTCCGCCCCGGCTTTGAGCATCAGGCTCATGTCGTCCACCGTGCGAATGCCCCCGCCGACGGTGAGCGGCATGAAACAGCGGTCTGCGGCGCGTTCGATCACCTCGATCATCGACGCCCGCCCGTGGGCGCTGGCGGTGATGTCGAAAAAAACCATTTCGTCCGCCCCTTGCTCGTTGTAGCGCAGGGCGAGCTCCACAGGATCGCCCACATTGCGCAGTTCCCCGGCTTCGGCTTTGCCAAATTGGATGCCGCGGGTGACTTTTCCGTCGTGCACGTCGAGGCACGGTATGATGCGTTTGGTCAGCATTTGGTATGAAATGTAACGGAATTGTAACCCGGACGGCAAGGATTGCCGGGATTTTTAGGGTGAACCCTGATTGTTCTAATTTTGATTGCGTTGTCCGCACCGGACTTTAGCATCATTTCCGGGCACCAAAACCAACATCATCACCGATTTTAATCACGACCAACGGGCTATGGGAAACATTGAAAAAGGGAAATCCGCAAAGTCGGAGAACAAGAAAAAAGGCGCATTCCAAATTTCCAAAGAACCGGTGGTTCATGGAAGCCCGGAGGAAAATGTCCATAAATATGAAGCGACCCTTGGGGAGAGTTCGCAGGGCGGGCCGGGAGTGCCTGCTTTTGAAGACCTCGGGCCGCTTCCCTCGAGCTACGGTTCAAAATCCCTTTTCCTTGTGGCGCGCGATCCGCAATGGCTCTTTTGCTATTGGGACATCGACTGGAGCGAATACCCGCCGTCGCGGATGCGCGGGGGCAAGGTGCTCCTGAAGGTGTATTCTGCGGACGGCGGGGAGGTCTATTGCGCCGAAGTGAGCCCGGAGGCGCGCAACTGGTACATCTCCGCGGGCCGTGGAAACGCCACGTATTACTCGGAGCTCGGCTTTGTGAACGAGGCCGGGCATTGGGAAACCATTGCGCGCTCCAACGAAACCACCACCCCCTCGGACGGCATTTCCGAGCAAATCTCGGACACCTTCGCGACCGTCCCCTACCATCTGGCTTTTCAAAAGATGCTCGATATGGTGGAACCCGCCCGGGAACAAGGCGAATCGCTGCTCTCCGCGCTCTCGCGCATCCAGGGCGAAGGCCGCAAGCTGGCGTTCGTGCTGGGGCAGGCGCCGGAATGGACCGATGAACAGCGCCGGGTGCTCGCCACGCTTTTGGGAAACAATCTGGACGAAATGCTCGCGCTGGAACCGGCCGAAATCGACCGGCTGCTGCGCCAGCAATTAAAGGAGCGGCTCTATAGCGAGAGCGCCAGCGGATTGTTGCCCCCGGGGCTGCAAGCCGGGGGGGCGAGCCTCTTTAGCGGCATCGGCTTTGGCGGCTTGAGTTCGTGGCTGGCCTCCTGGCAAGCGGCAATGCAAGCCGGGGAGATCAGCTCCTGGCTGAGTTCCTGGCTGGGCGGCGCAGAAATCGAAGCGTTCGCCTCCTGGCTCGCCTCGTGGCCCGGGGCGGCGGAAAGTCGTTCGATCAGTTCCTGGCTGGCTTCGTGGCCGGGCGCGGCAGCCCCCAGCAGTGCGCTGAGTTCCTGGCTGGCCTCCTGGCCGGTTGTCCAAAGCGCCGGGTTGAGCTCCTGGCTGGCCTCCTGGCCCGGGGCGGCCCAAAGCGAGTTCTGGAGTTCGTGGCTCTCTTCATGGTCCGTGGCTGTGGGGGCTTCGGAAAATTTACAAAGCTCTTGGCTCAGCTCGTGGCAGGCGGCGGCCAAAGGGGAGTCGTTCTGGAGTTCCTGGCTCTCCTCGTGGTCGGGCGCTGCTGGCATTTCGTCTTACTCCTCCTCTTACCTGAGCTCGTGGCTCGCTTCGTGGCCGGGCGCTGCCGGAGGGGAATCGAGCTTCTGGAGTTCGTGGCTGAGCTCCTGGGCTGGCGGCCTCGGGGGGGCTTCGGGCGCGTTCAGTTCCGGGCTGGGAGCAAGCTGGAGCGCGCAGCCCTTCGGCAAGCCAAGAGAGTTTTTCATGCACGTGAATGCCGAGGTCATTTTCTACGGCGGCACGCATCCCGACGCAAAGGTCTGGATCGACGACAAACCGGTGAAGCTGAACCCGGACGGCACATTCCGGCACCATTTTATTTTCCCGGACGGCACGTACGAGATTCCCATTGTCGCCCAATCGCCCGACGGCGTGGAACAGCGCTCGGCCACGCTGCGCCTGGAGCGCGGCACCGCCCGCCGCGGCGTGGTGGGGGCAACGCCTCAACCCGCGTTTCTCACGGAGCCGATGGGCCGGTCGTAACCGAAAAAAGCCGCCAGAGAGCTACGACAAGGCAAGTCAGACGACCGTTGCTGC
The DNA here is from genome assembly GCA_903928175.1 of uncultured Spartobacteria bacterium. Taxonomy (GTDB): domain Bacteria; phylum Verrucomicrobiota; class Verrucomicrobiia; order Chthoniobacterales; family Chthoniobacteraceae; genus UBA695. The sequence goes on from CAIYQA010000026.1 coordinate 15,198, forward strand.
ATTCCTGCCCTGGCGGGGTTTGCCTGCTCACCATCCGTAGTCCCTGGCGACTTGAGGACTATCGCCGGATTTCGAGCCAATGACAATTTTTTTGTGTCAATCGGCTTGCATTCCCCGGGGGCGAGGGCTTAGAAGTATCCCGCTCAAGAGTGCGCGTCTCCTGCGCCCCCCACACAATCCTCATCTTCCTATGCCCAGTTCCTCCCTCCTACCCAGAATCGTGCTCGGTTTGGCAATCATCCTCACCGTCGCCGCCGGTGGAATCAATTATTCGAACAAGAACGCTTTGGAAACCGCGCGCAGAGACGCCAAAGACGCACAGGGCAAAGTGGACGCCGCAGCAGCGCAGGCCAAAAAAGCCAGCGAAACCGCCAAGCAAGCTACCGCGAAACTCAAAACCGCCGAGGACGCAAAAGCCGAGGCCGAAGCCAAGAGCCTTGCCGTCGGAACGGATGCGGACAAGGCAAAGAAGCAAGCCGAAGCGGCCCAGGAGCAGATCAAGGCCAAGGATGCTGAACTCGAGGATTTGAAGAAAAAACTGGCCGACGCAACCAACGCCGCTCCGCCTCCGGCTGCCCCTTCTCAAGACCCTGCAATGGCAAAAGCGCTGGAAGACGCCAAGGCCCAGGCGGCGGAAAAAGAGCAACTTTTGAAGACAGTCCAAGTCAAGGCTGAGGAAGCCGACAAAAAGGCGGCCGCTCTCGAAGCGGAAAATCTGCGCCGCCAGCAAGGGTTGGCCCGGCCGGGACTCGAAGGCAAGGTGCTTGCCGTCAATCCGAACTGGAGCTTTGTGGTCCTGAGCATTGGCGATAAACAGGGCGTGGTGAGTGGCGCTTCGCTTATTGTCAAACGCGGCGGCAATCTCGTGGCCAAACTCCGCGTCACCTCCGTGGAACCGTCCACCTCCATCGCCGACATCCAGGCGGGAAGCACCGCCAAAGGCACCACCGTGCAGCCCGGCGACGTCGTGATCTTCCCCGGTTCCTAGCTCTATGCGTCCCTTGCGCCTCTTGCTGCTGGTTTGCTGCTCCTCCCTGTTGCTGGGAGGCTGCGCCACCGACACCCCAAAACCGACTGACCCCGTCCGCATCAGCACGCTGCCCCAAAACCGCCCCGAAAGATGGGAAGGCCAGGGCATGCTGGGCGGCATGATGGGCACCCGGTAGCCCCAGGGCATCTCTCGTTTTGCAAAAGGCGGCTGATTTTCAGCCGTCTTTTGCTTGTACCAGGCATCAAAGCGGAGGAGGCACGGTTATACTTTCCCCGGGACGCAGCGTTCGCCACGCGCCCATCATCTCCAGCACGAGCGCTTCCATGCGTGCAAACTGGTCCACAGGCGCGCTGGCAATCAAGAGAATCTGCTGCCTGGCGCTGAAATTCAGGAACGTAACCGACTGCAAAAAGCTCCTCCCGGGCACTTGCCAGGCAACCGTAAAACGGTAGCTTGTCCAACCGTGAAACGTCAAAGGATTGGGCACTTCCGCTTTGATGGAGATGTCTGTCGCTCCTAGGGGGACAAATTTCAAGGTCGCCTTCCGATAGGCTTCCAACGCCGGGCCGTTGAAGGGATCATCCGGCTTGAACGGCGAAGGCTTCATGGCCAGCGTTCCCTCAACATCACGAAAATGGAAAACCGCCTCGCCCTCATCCCGGGAAGCGGTGACACCGAGAGGAAGCTCCATTGCAAACCGCGTGTCGCCTTCCACAAAATAGGGAATGTTTTCGCTTTGGGTTCCGGTGATCCGCGTCACAAAACGCGGAGTGAGATCAAGGCAATAGCCGCTGACCGAGGAAAATAAGCATGTGGTGCAGGCGAAGAGAAATCTCAGTTTCATGGCAAGTCTACCACTTCGACCAAATACCCCGGCTCAGTACAATCGCATTCGTAGTGCCGGGAGGGGATTTGCTGGAATAAGCCGTATCGAAATTAAAACGGCGATTGGGAGCGCTGTAATATTCTCCAGTCTTTCCAGGCATGATCCATGGGTTCTTCGTATTGCTCGGGAAAAGCTCCACCATGGAGCCAAAATAAGTGCAGTAAACGCCGGACCACCCTTCAAGGAAGCGAGGGTAATTGATTGCCCCGCCCGAGTAGTAAGTGCTCGAAATGGAGTCCGAACTCAGATAGCCCCCGAGGAGGGCGACATTGTAGGTGGTATTTTTTGCATTTCTGGAACTCAGGGAGTTGGCTGAGTTGGCGTCCGACCAATTATTGGAGAGCAGCGTAATCCCATCGGCCATGATCGCCGCCGGTTTCGTCGTGTACCCGGACTTGTAGTTGGCTTGGTCGTTGTTAGCGTTGGCAACGTTTGCAGGAACATCCGTTTTCAGTGTCCCAGTTCCGCCTGTATTATAATCTCCCTGGACATAAACCGGGTTCACACTGCCAATGGTCAAACCATCGGTATTGGATATTACGGATCCATTTTTCAGGCGCACCACATTGGGATTGGGCGAGGTCGTATCGTCATAAATGTAGATTACATTGTTGTATAATCCGGAAACCGCGTTGCTGATGGCGGTATTCAAAAGTCCGACGTCCACATTGAAGACGTTCATGTAGGCGTTCTCGCGGTTGTCGTAAAACTTGGTGGTCCCGTTGTATTGCTGCTTGGAGAGTGCCTGCGAAAAGGCATAAACTGCGCTATTATAAGAAGTTGTCCCCGGCGCGGTCGGCAGGGTGGCTCCGCTGCCTGTCGTAATGAGGACCGTCTTTCCTGTAACCGGAACAGGCAGGCCGTCGCTCCCCAAGGATGTGATCGCAATAGAGGAAGCGTTCACGGCAGCGGTTGTGGCGGCGGTGGCGGAGACAACACTGGTCCCGCTGACATGGACAATCACCCCCCCTTTTTTCGCTGCAACGTTATAAATCCGCCGCGGATTGGTGGGATCGGTTTCGATGGGATCCACTGAAGAGGAAACCGGCACTTCAATGAGTTCGTGGTAGGTTCCAGACACATTGGGGTTGCCGCTATAAGTCGAGTCGCTAAATACAGCATCGAGCGCGGAGCCCATCGGCGACATGGGGGAGACTTGATGAAGTTGGGCCTTTTCTCCTCCGTTGCTCCACGTGGGGGGATAGTCGGTGGAACTTACTTCGGCGGGGGAACCTTTAACTCCAGGGGGCTCGGTGTAACAGGTCTGGGGGGAAATATAGGGGAGCACATAGGACGCCTGCCCCTGGATGGTTAAATTGGACGAACTGGTTTTGGTGGAGAGATACAGGTTTTTATTCGTATGGATGAGGCCGGAGATGATCATATTGGCCGGATTGTAAATCTCCAGATCGTCCTGAAAAAAATACATGCATTGAAACAGAGGGACCTCCGTATATTGGAAGATACGGCGCACCCCGGCGCTGGGGGCGTTGGGATCGCCATTATCGACCTTCAGCCTCGCGGTTGCGGCGTAGGTGTAGGTCCGCCCCCACCAGCCAGGGTACCCGCTCACAGGGCCGATGATGACATCGGGTTTGATATTGGCTCCGGTGATTGCCACGCCATATTTATCCAGGGCTTGGATCTTCAGCGTGCCGTCGTTCAGCCCGGTGCCGGTGGTGTACACAAAACCCGCAGTCCCCGGCGGGGCGTTAACCCCCGAAAAGCTGGGGGCCGTTACGGAAAGGGATGTCCCGCTCAAGAGAAGATCATGTTTAGAGGCCACCCGTTTGAGCCAGACAGCATAAGCGTAGTCCACCGCGCCGGATGCGGCCGCCTGCGCTGCCTGGTATTGACGACTTCGGTTGGTGTTTTGGGCAACTGTGGCTGTCTCCGTCATCACCATTCCAACCAGAGTCACAGCCACCAACATGACGAGAAGGGTGACCAAGAGTGCGCTTCCTCTGCTGCGTGAGATGAGCGTCATAGGGGTTACGGTTTGGATTTCAGGGCGATGAACGAGTTGAATCCCATATAGGTGCAAAACCCGTCGAATTGCTTGTTGGCCAGGTAATTGTCGTAATCCGTTGAACGGATGCGGAGGACAAGGCCCACAAAGGTTTGCCCTCCCAGCGTGGCGATGCCGAATTGCGACAGAGTGGAGGTGCCCGTATCGATCGCTCGAGTCAGTGTGGTGTAGTTGCTCCCGGTAAGAACCACCTTGCCGCTGCTGTCGGTGGTATAGGAATCAAACATCCTCAACTCTTTATTGACGCCGTTTGTGACGATGATAAATGCCGTCGGACGCAATAAACTGGCTGAACACGTGATGGCAATTCCCTGATTATCTGTTTGGTAGGGAATGGGCGATGTGGCTGTGCCATTCACATCTTTCATGGGCGGGGTGAACGACACCGCGTATTTGACTTTGCTTCCATTGGTGGAAATAACGGTTGTTGTGCCGCTGACCGTTGCCCGGGTTTGAAAAGACGTCGGAACCACGGTCGTATTGATGAGCAGGAGATCGTTGGCTTGGGGAACGGGGGGCGCAGGCTGAGCACTGTTGTCCAATTCGATGGTGCCAGAGGTTGCGGTACCTGCAAGTCCTCCTGATGGGATTGTCACGATGTAGGGGCCGCCAACGTAGCGATAGAATTTAATCCCCGGTCCGGTCCCTGTGATGACCGCCGTTGATCCAGATACTACTGGCGCCAATCCCGAAGCGACCGCTGCCGTTCCCGTGATGCTCAATGTTCCGCTCAGCGCCGCGCCCGTTGTGTCGATGGCAACAGGCGTGCTGTAGGCGGTCTGCAAAATACCTTGCAACTGGTCCAGGGTGTTGTGAGCCTCTGTGCCGGTGAAGTTAGTGGCGTAGTTTTTGTAAGTCAGGACATTTGCGCAATACACCAAGCTGTAAACTCCCCCGATCAACAAAAGCGAGGCGGCGGATGCGAGGAGGTATTCCACCAAGGTAAATCCCGCAAGGGAGCTGCGTGCCGGGTGTGTTTTCATTGCAGATCCGATGATCTAAGGGTTGTCTCGGAGAAGGTGTAGTGTTGCGACAGGTAGTCGTAATCGATCTGGAAGGTCACCCGTCGAACCACCACGGAAGCATCCACCGCCGTGCCGGAGACAATAACCGGTTCGGCACTCACGATCCTCAGCAGAGTGCCTGACACCAACACATTGCTGCCGCTGCGCAAAACCTGAATATTTTCGACGGGCGACCCGGTTCCCCCATCGTCGTCGCAAACAACTCCGGCGCTGGAGGTAAGAGCCAGTATGGCAGGCGTAGAACTTGTTCCCGTGAACGCGACGCCCATGGCGGCGTCCATATTGCGCTGTACGATAGCCCGTGCATTGGTGAGCAGTCGGGCTCTCGCCGCGAAGCGCTGGCTGGTCACAAGACTCGTGATGACGGCAGCGCCTAAAATAATGGAAAAGGCCATTGCAAAAATGACTTCCATCAAGGTGAATCCTCTGCAGGCAGGGGCGTGATTTTGCCGTCCCCATCCCTTGATGGCGACAGCCAGCGCGGCGCTCAGAACAAAAGGGTTCATAGAGAGAAAGGCATTGATAAATAAAGCATTACCCGTGCCAAAGCAGGGCTACCGGATGGCCCTCACGTCGATTCCAAAGCTTGCTTCGTGCGGTGCGCTTGGTAGGTTTTGAGGTCGTCTCAAAAACTTTCCACTCCCTGTGCGCGCATACCTCGATCTCCTCCGGCTTGTTCTCGAAGAAGGCAAATTCAAATCCGACCGCACCGGCACCGGCACGACCTCCGTTTTCGGAGCACAAGCCCGGTTCAGTCTGCGCAACGGTTTCCCGCTGCTGACCACCAAAAAACTCCACCTCAAGTCGATCCTCCACGAGCTGCTCTGGTTTTTGCGGGGCGAGACCAACGTCCGCTCCCTCCAGGAAGCGGGCGTCTCCATCTGGAACGAGTGGGCCGACGCCGAGGGCAACCTGGGCCGCGTGTACGGGGCGCAATGGTGCGACTGGCGCACGCCGGACGGGCGCTCCATCAATCAAATCGACCAGGTCATCGAACAAATCCGTCGCACCCCCGACAGCCGCCGCTTGATTGTCAGCGCGTGGAATCCCGGCGAGATCGAGACAATGAAACTGCCGCCGTGCCACCTGCTCTTTCAGTTCTACGTGCACGACGGCGTGCTCTCGTGCCAGCTTTACCAGCGCAGCGCCGACCTGTTTCTGGGCGTTCCGTTCAACATCGCCTCCTACGCGCTCCTCACGCTCATGGTCGCGCAGGTCTGCGGCCTCCAGCCGGGCGACTTCGTCCACACCTTCGGCGATTTGCATCTCTACTCCAACCACATGGAGCAGGTGAAAGAACAACTCTCCCGCGAGCCCCGCGCGCTGCCCACCATGACGCTCAACCCGGCGGTGCAAAACATCCACGACTTCAAATACGAGGATTTCACCCTGGGCGATTACAATCCCCACCCGGCCATCAAAGCCCCCGTGGCGGTGTAAAAAACGAGCATGAGAGAATCAGGAAACCAGGAAACCAGGAAAATATTCAGGAATGATTCAGCTCAATGCAAGACACCGCTTGTGACTAAATACTCTGTCTTTTCCCCCTTCCTGGCTTCCTGGTTTCCTGATTCCTGTATTTTCCCATGAGCGAACATCCCAAACTCATCGCCATCGCCGCCATGGCGCGCAACCGGGTGATCGGGCGCGCTGGCACGATCCCGTGGCGCATCTCCGATGAAATGCGCTGGTTCAAGCGCGCCACCACCGGGCACACGGTTCTCATGGGCCGCAAAACTTACGCCTCGCTCGGGCGTCCCCTGCCCAACCGCCGCAATCTCGTCGTCACGCATGGTCCGGAAATGGAAGGAGTCACAACGATCCGCGACTTGGACGCGTTGGATCCCGCCGCGTATGCCGATCCCGGCACGGATGTATTTGTCATCGGCGGCGCGCAAATTTATGCGCAACTCCTGCCGCGCTGTGCCGAGTTGTTGCTCACCCTGGTGCCGCTGGACGCGGAGGGAGACGCGTTTTTCCCTGAGTTCGAGCCGCTTTTCGAGTTCCGGGAAACAGTGTTGGTTCATCCCGAATTCGAAGTCCGGCGCTACGTTCGAAACGTATAGTGTTTCTCAAAAGGAATTTCCGAAACACAGAAGGTGGATCGTGCGCCCCGCGCGCGATTCCGGGGGTGGACGTCGCAAACAAAATCGGCTCGCTGCGCTCGATCTGTTTTGGAAAATCGCCCGCGGAGCGGCCGATCCACCTGCAGAGAAGCGGGGGATGCGAAAATTCTTTGAGAGATGCTGTCAAACAATGTGCCGCGCCGAGAAATGGGCAATAGAGTTGCCGGAACAACGGCGTTACCCCCTTGCGGGGTTCTGCAAAATGCGCTTCGCGTATGAGAAGCTGCTACGCAGCAGGGATCCCAAATGGAGTTTGGGAACGAGGGGAAAATTTTGGGTTGCCCGGGGAAATTTTCTCACGCAAAGCCGCAAAGCCGCGAAGAGGAGCGTAAAGGAAATTTGCCTGCCGGAGGAATTCCCCGAGCGTTTGATCTGCAAACCCGAAGCAAGGGTTTCTGAAGAAAATAGCCGGGGGTTGAGCGAAGCGACACCCCCGGTTTGGACCGGCCCATCGGCTCACCCCGAAGGGGTGGCAGAAACCCGCTCTCTGCCACCCCGTCGGGGTGAGTGCGTTGTGGACGGGGATTCCGGTGGTGTCGGCGCGCTCGCGCGCCTCAACCACCGGCTATTGTCTATGAACCCTTTCGGGTTCAGATTGGTGGATCGTGCGCCCCGCGCGCGATTCCGGGGGTGGACGTCGCAAACAAAATCGGCTCGCTGCGCTCGATCTGTTTTGGAAAATCGCCCGTGGAGCGGCCGATCCACCGCGCAAGACGCTGGTGATTCGCAAATTCTTTTTGAGAGATGCTTAGTCCCGAGGCCCCATTCGGGCAAAAAAAGTGACGCGGCTTTTTTGGTTACTTCCGATCGGGTTCGCCTAAAAGTCGCGTCACTAAAAGTATCGGAGCCAAGCCGGGGAATGGTTGTGTTCTCCCTTTCCCTTCATCGCCGGTAACTAAACCGCAGGGTTTACAGCCCATAGCCGGTGGTTGAGGCGCAAGAGCGCACCGACACCACCGGATCGCCCCACCAGACACGCCTCACCCCGGAGGGGTGGCAGAAGGTGGAGGCGCAGCCTGCCTTTCTGCCACCAAGGGATTATGAGCAGCCTTGGCTGGTGCCGCACTCGGTGCAGCAGCCGCACGCCCCGGCGCGGATCACTTTGCTGCTTCCGCAGTTGGAGCAGGTGATGTCCATATACACACTCAGCGCATCTCTGACGCGATCGGTCAAATCGGAGTGGGCGTGCCCTTTGGCCCCCGGCGTGCCTTCGGAATTGGTCCGGTTGGTGACCACATCGACAATCTCCTTCTCGCCGGTGCGCGAAAGGTCGGACACCGGGCGGTTCACGACTTTTTTGTCGATCTCGGGCAACTCTTTCATCGGCAGCTCGGGCTGCGTCTTGTGCGGCGCGGTCGCTTCCTTGTAGCCTTTGATGAACTGGCAGCCGAGCCAGCGGAACACGTAGTCCGTGATGGAGGAAGCGTTGCGGATATCGGGGTTCTTGGTGAACCCGGACGGTTCGAAGCGCTGGTGGGCGAATTTTTTCACCAAGCTCTCCAGTGGCACTCCGTATTGGAGCGAGAGCGAGGTCAGCGTCGCCACAGTGTCCATCAGGCCGCCGATGGTGCTGCCTTCCTTGGACATCTGGATGAAGAGTTCGCCCGGCTGCCCGTTCTCATAAAGGCCCACCGTGATGTAGCCTTCGTGTCCGGCAATGTCGAATTTGTGCGTGAGGCCGAGCCGCGTGTCGGGCATGCGCACCCGCACCGGTTTATTGACCTTCTGGCGCAGTTCGCCGATCTCCTGCTCAAGCTCAATGATGCGTTCTTCCAACTGCACTTTCTCGGCGAACCCGGCCTCGACTGCCGTCAGGTCGCCCGAGCCCATGCCCTCAGTCTTCTTGGTGTTGAGCGGCGCGGAACGCTTGGAGCCGTCCCGGTAGATGGCGATGGCCTTGAGCCCAAGCTGCCAGCCTTCGATGTAGGTGTTCATGATCTCCTCCACCGTGGCCTGTTCGGGCATGTTGACGGTCTTGGAAATGGCGCCGCTCAGGAACGGCTGCGCGGCAGCCATCATGCGGATGTGCCCCTGATACCCCAGGCTGCGCTTGCCGCGATGCGGCTTGAAGGCGCAGTCGAACACCGGAAGGTGCTCCGGGTTGAGCCCGGAGGCGAACACTTCCCCGCTTTCCTCGTCCTCGACATCTTCAATCGTGTCGAACCGGTCGATGTGCGCGATGATCTTCTCGATCTGCTCTGCCGAATAACCCAGTTTACGCAATGCCGACGCGACGGTCTGGTTGACAATCTTGAGCATGCCGCCGCCCGCCAGCAGCTTGTATTTGACGAGCGCGATGTCCGGTTCGATGCCGGTGGTGTCGCAGTCCATCAGGAACCCGATGGTGCCGGTGGGGGCGAGCACGGTGACCTGGGCGTTGCGGAACCCGTGTTCCTTGCCGAGCGCGAGCGCGTTATCCCAGCACTGTTGGGCTTCCTCTTTGAGATAATGGAATTGTTCGCTGGCCTGGATCGCCCCGACATGGCTGCGGTGCCGCTCGATGACCTCCAGCATGGAAGCGACGTTGTCCTTGGCAAGCGGCTTCTGGATGGCGCGGGTGCGCGCATCGCGGTACCCCTCAAACGGCCCCATGGCCGCGGACATGCGGGCGCTCTGCTCGTAGGCGTGCCCGGTCATGATGGCGGTGATGGCTCCGGCAAGCGCGCGGCCTTCGTCGCTGTCGTAGCCAAGGCCCATGCTCATGATGAGCGCGCCGAGGTTGGCGTAGCCAAGCCCCAGCGTGCGGAAGATGTGGGAATTTTCGGCGATCTCCTTGATCGGGTAGCTGGCGTTATCCACGAGGATTTCCTGCGCGGTGATGAAGAGGCGCACGGCGGCCTTGAAGCGCGCGATGTCGAACGTGCCGTCCTCGCGTTTGAACTTCATGAGGTTGAGCGAGGCGAGATTGCACGCCGTGTCGTCCAGGAAAAGGTATTCGGAGCACGGGTTGGTGGAGTTCTGCCGCGCGGTGCCTTTGCAAGTATGCCAGGTGTGGATCGTCGAGTCGAACTGCATCCCGGGGTCTCCGCAGACATGCGTCCCCTCGGCGATTTTGCGCAGGAGCCCGCGCGCGTCCTTCTTCTCGCAAGGTGCTCCGTCGGTGACGCGCTTGGTCCACCACTCCTTGCCCTCGATGGCGGCCTGCATGAACTCGTCGCTCACCCGGATGGAGAGGTTCTCGTTCTGATACATGATCGAGCTGTAGGCTTCGCCATTGTAGTCGGCCGCATACCCCTGCTCGATGAGCGCCCAAGCCTTGCGCTCTTCCTTGGTCTTGGCTTCGATGAACTCCTCAATGTCCGGGTGCCAGTCCTTGAGCGTGTTCATCTTGGCGGCGCGCCGGGTTTTACCGCCCGACTTCACCACGTTGGCCACTTGATCATAGACCTTGAGAAACGAGAGCGGGCCGCTCGGGCGTCCGCCGCCGCTGAGTTTCTCGCGCGTGCTGCGCAAGCTGGAGAGATCGCTGCCGGTGCCCGAGCCGTATTTGAAAAGCAACGCCTCGGATTTCGCGAGCCGCATGATGTCCTCCATCGTGTCCTTCACGGACTGGATGAAGCACGCGCTCCCCTGCGGATATTCATACTGGCTGGGCGCTTTCTCCGCCTCGCCGGTGGCCGGATTATAAAAATAATTCCCCTTTTGGCCGCCTTCGCCGACCCGGTATTGGTGGTACAGTCCCACGTTGAACCAGACCGGGCTGTTGAACGCCCCATGCTGATTGACGCAGAGCCACGTCAGGTCGTCATAAAAAACCTGGGCCGCCGCTTCATCGGCAAAATAGCCGTCGGCGATCCCCCAATCGGTGATCGTCCGCGTCACGCGATGGATCAACTGGCGCACCGAATTCTCGCGTCCGTTCTGGAACGGATCCGAGCCGTGCGCGATGTCGCCATAGAAATATTTGGAGACGGCGATTTTTGTGGCGAGCGCCGACCAACTCTTGGGCACCTCGACGTCATCCTGCTTGAAAATCGCCTTGCCGCTGTCGTCCGTGATGGAGGCATCGCGGCGTTCCCATTCCACCTGGTCGAACGGGGATAGGTTCGGTTTGCTGAAAGTGCGTTCAAAATTCAGGCCTGAGCGATGGCCTTGGGAGAGTGCGGGGCGGCTGCTTGCAAGCAGGCGATCCCGGGTTTTGGGGCGGTTGGAGCGAACTTCGGTCTTGAGCTTTTGCATGGCGGGCTTTCCCTTCCTTATTAATGTGCGGCGTTTCTTGGGGATTTGCGAATTTTTAGGCTGTGAATCATCGGTTCATTTTCCCGGTAAATTGGGAATAACCGGTGAAGAACTTTCGGGCGCTCCACCACAGCTTGTTGGGGCGAACGCGGCATATAGCACAATATATTGTGGTTTTGGGCAAGATGAAAAATATTTAAAAACCGCTTTTTTTCGCTTGCCAAAAAAAGTTTCCACTCCGGTTTTTGGGTCTTAGCATTTTGCAAGCCAAACTGCAAAAACACCCGCCAAAGAGGCACTTCCAAAACGAAATCGCCCGTCAAAAAGGACGCAAAAAAGGGGGAAAATGGAGCGGGTTCCACGGGAAATTTTTTTGTGAGCCCGCCAAAAAATACCTCACGCAAAGCTGCAAAAGGGAATCCGAAGAGCTTCCCTCTCCTCTTTGCGTTCTTTGGGGCTGTGCGTGAGGCTAAAAAAGAACCCATGAGGCAAAAAAGGAACCCATGCTTTGCGGCTCAACGCAAGATTCGCACAAATTTAATCCATCTCTTTAGAATAAGCGGAACTCCTGAGCGCCAACGGCGCGGCCCCATACCAGCCTGGGCTGGAGCGAAGCGCAGGCCCAGGATTTTTCGCGGCAAAAAGCAGGAGGGCTGAAGGCCCGCACCATACCCGCCGCGAAAAAAATGGTGCGGGCCTTCAGCCCTGGCGTTTTCTTCATTCCGGTCCTGGGGCGGTGCCCCAGGCTGGTATGGAGCCGCGCCTTTGGCGCTCAGGAAAACACCGCCCCCGCATCCAAAAAGTCCGGTTTTGCGAGAGATTGTTATAGCCATTCGCCGAGAGCTTCGGCTCGTTCAAAGCATGTCCTCCCGAGCACAGCGACGAGGCTGGCAGCATGTTGTATGCGGAGATTTCAAGCGAGACTCGTTCCATGCTTGTCATCCCGAGCACAGCGAGGGACCTCGCAAAGCACCCCGGAGCATGGTCTTTTCTGTGTGCGCGCGCTCGGAATAACTTGCGGGGTCCCTCACTGCGTTCGGGATGACAAGCACGTTCGGGAAGTCCACATTTCCCAGAACTGCGTCACACCTCCAGCCGCTTCTCAAATCGGCTCAACAGGCGAATGCCCCGCTCGGTGACCGTCACGACATCCTCGATCCGCACCCCGCCCAGCCCCGGGTAGTAAAGCCCCGGCTCGACGGTGAGAACTTGTCCCGGCTTGAACCGGGTGCGCCCAAAGCGCGGTTCTTCATGAATTTCGAGCCCAAGCCCATGCCCCGTGCCGTGAAAAAACCCGGTCCAGCGCCCTTTGCGTTGTTCGGTGGGGTAGCCGCGCCCGGTAAAAAAGGCCTGCACCGCCTCGTGCACCGCCTTTCCATCCGCACCCGGTTTCATGGAACGCAGCGCGAGTTGCTGCCCTTCGAGCACCGTCTGCCAAAGCCGCCGCTGGGCATCGCTGGCGCGGCCCCGGACGACGGTCCGCGTCATGTCGCCAAAATAACCGGTGCGGGCCTCGCGCGGGAAGAGGTCCAGAATGATCAACGTCTGCGCCTTGAGCGGGCCGTGGCCGCGCTCGTGCGGGTCGCACGCTTGTTCGCCGCCCGCCACGATGGTATGGGCGGGCTGTCCCCCGGCGTGGAGAATCGCCGAGTCGATCTCGGCGCGCAACCGCTCCGAGGTCAGCACGCGCCCGCCCCAGTGCAACTGCCGCTTGGGGCCGATCTTCGAGGCGGCAAGCACTTCCATCCCGCGCGCCATCCCCGCCTCCGTGAGCGCCAGGGCACGCCGCAGTTTGCGCAGTTCGTCGGCGGTCTTGCACTCGCGCTCGGGGAAAAACAGTCCGCTCACCGGCTCCAGCACAATCCCGGCTGTCGCGAGTTCGGCAGCCAGCCCGAGGGGGAAATTTGCGGGAACCCGGGCCTTGCGCACGCGCTGCTCTTGCAGGAACCGGACAAGCACCGACGCGAACGAAGCCTCTTTTCCCGCACGCCGGGCCACGTCGCCATAGGCAATCACCTCGTCCACTTGCGCCTGCGCGCGACCCCGGTCGATTTCCAAATCGTTGAGCAGCACCAGGCGACGACCTGCTTTTTCGAGGTAAACAAAAGGGTCGGGGGCGAAAAAACGGGTGGCGTAGAGCAGATCCGGATCGGTCTCGCTCGCAGCGACGATGAGGCGGGGCAAGGTTTTCTTCATGGGCTCCTGGGTGCAGATACTGCTCGGGAATGATCCTTTGCTAAAGCAAAAACGGGTGGCTCGGATGAAATACGCCCGCGGTTCTGGGCACTTGCGAAGTCATCGGAAGTAATGCAATGTTCCCCTTGGTCATGAATGCCGAACCTCACCGAATCCTCGTTGCTGAAGATCACTACGTTTCGCGGCATCTGCTGGAGCGCAATCTGGCCAACTGGGGCTTTAGCGTGGCGAGCGCGGAGAACGGGGAAGAGGCGCTGCGCATCCTGGAGGAGGAAGATCCGCCCTCCATCGCGATTATCGACTGGATGATGCCCAAACTCGACGGCCTGGAGGTCTGTCGCCGCGTGCGCGCCCGCAAGGATCGCCCGTATCTCTATCTTTTGCTGCTCACGGCCAAGAGCCAGAAGGAGGAAGTCGCTGCCGGGCTCGACGCCGGGGCCGACGACTACGTGATCAAGCCGTTCGACCCGGACGAACTCCGCGCCCGCCTCAAGGTGGGCCAGCGCGTGGTGCAACTGGAGCGCACCCTGGCCAAAAAGGTGTCCGACCTGGAACAAGCGCTCGCCGATGTCCGCAAATTGAAGGAGTTGATCCCCATCTGCATGTACTGCAAGAGCGTCCGCGACGACAAAGATTACTGGCATCAGATCGAAGAATACATCCACACGGAGACCGGCTCGGACTTCACCCACGGCATCTGCCCGAAATGCATGGCGAAGTTGGAAAGTGAGATGAAGTCGAAAGGCTGAGCGTAAAAAGGATCGTCGCTCCGCGCCACGCGCATTCTGCATGACGGATCACAAAATCCGAGGCAGAATAAGCTCCCGTGACCTCCTTTTCCGACATCGACTGGACCCAATGGAATCCCCAGGACCGGGCTGTCCTCTGTTTTATTTTCCGTGGAAACGAACTGCTGCTGATTCACAAAAAACGGGGGCTCGGCGGCGGGAAAATCAACGCCCCCGGCGGAAAGATTGAGCCGGGCGAATCGCCCCGGGAAGCGGCGATCCGCGAGACACAGGAGGAGGTTGGGCTCACCCCCCTGGATCCCCGGCCCCTTGGTGAACTTTCCTTCCAGTTCACCGACGGCTACAGCGTGCACTGCATCGTCTTCCGCGCCGAGGGTCACCAAGGGATCGCGATCGAAACCGATGAAGCCGTGCCGATCTGGACCGCCTTGGATGCCGTGCCGTACGAGGCCATGTGGGCGGACGACCGCGAGTGGCTGCCGCTCTTGATCGCGGGTCGCGCTTTTCGAGCCCGGTACGTTTTCGACGGCGAAACGATGCTTTCCCAAGAAATGGAATTGCTGCCGGAGGGAGCCGTTTTTTCATGAACCCGCCTCCCGCCCCGGCCCACGAACTCCCCTGCGAAGCGGCCCTTCGCCTGGGCAAGCGCGTGCTGGTGGCCGGATGCGGCTACCTCGGTCGCGTGGTCGCCCGCGAACTGCACACGCTCGGCTGGGAAGTCACCGGCATCACCCGCTCCAGCGCCTCGGCAAAAGCCCTGGAGGGGAAGCCTTTCCGCGTCCTGGCGTGCGACCTGGGAGACCGCGCCGCCTTGGGTGCGCTCGGCTCGTTTGAGGCTGTAATCGCGTGCGCAAGCTCCGGCTGGGGGGATGCCGGGAGCTATCGTCAGGTTTATTTGGAAGGGACGCAAAACCTCCTCGCCATGCTGCACCCCGAGCAATTCCTTTTCACCAGCAGCACCTCCGTTTATGCGCAAACAGACGGCGAGCGCGTTACCGAAGAAAGCCCGGCGGAACCCACGCGCGAAACGGGCCAAATCCTGCGGGCCGCCGAAGACGCAACCCTGGCAGCGGGTGGAATCGTGGCACGGCTGGCCGGAATCTACGGGCCGGGCCGCTGGGCGCTCCTCACAAAATTTCTCGACGGCAACGCTGTGTTGGAAGGCGACGAAAACCGCTTCATCAACCAAATTCACCGGGCCGACGCAGCCTCCGCTTTAGTGTTCCTGCTTTCCCGCTCGGTTCCGCCCGGCATTTACAACGTCTCCGATGGAGCCCCGGTCACTCAACGCGAAATGTACACCGCGTTTTCCGAACATTTCCAACGCCCTCTGCCGCCCGTCGGGCCGCCGGATACCGCGCGCAAACGCGGCTGGACCCACAAACGGGTAAGCAACGCCAAGCTCCGAGCCCTCGGCTGGACGCCCATGTACCCCTCCTTCCGGGAAGCGCTCATGACAACCCGATAGTGTCCGCAAAAGCAGGGAGAATCGGTGGCAAAGGCGCAAAGAAGCGCAAAAATAGAGAGTTGAGCCAATGCAACTCCCGTTAAAAAATCGCGGAAAAAAGCCTCCTAGAGCGTTTTCGTTTGACGTTGTCGCATTGATTGTGCGCTGAAAGCGCAAGGGAAACCAGCCCGGGGCAGAGCGCAGCGTCGCCCTGGGTGCCGCGCAACAACCGGTTGCGCCCTGCAAGGGCGCTGGTAAGGGGGAGCGGATTGAGCACGAGCGTTTCCCAGTGCCCTTGCAGGGCACGGCTCTCTCACACGCATACCCCCAGG
>CAIYQA010000027.1 GCA_903928175.1 uncultured Spartobacteria bacterium
ATGAAACAACCTTATATCGTGCCCAGCACCGCGCGCCGCGATCTGCTCCTGGGGCTCGCTGCCGGGTTCGTGATTATGGCGTTGGTTGTCCTTGGAATGATGAAGATGGGCGGGGAAGTTGCGGGGAGCACCCTAAACGGGAAAATCGTCACCAAACATTTTACTCCGTACGAAGAAAAACAGGTGAGCATCGGCAAGGGCGGAGTGCGCCAGATTGACGGGGAATACATCCTGGAATGCGAGGCCAAGGGGCGTCTCTACCTGGTCGCAGTGGACAAGGAAACCTACCAGGCCGCCAAGGTAGGCGGGAATTATTTGTTTCCAAGGCCGAAGGAATAGGTCGCTTGAAGAGAACCGCGCCCGCTCCCGGGGTGTGTTGCTGCGCCCTCTGTTTCTGACGGGAAAGCTTTTGGATATAGCTACTTATACGTATATCATTGGAGTTGAATTCAGGAGCATTGGGTGTTCTATTCACCCCTTGCCGTTTGAATATGGATCTTGTTCAACAAAGGGGTTGCGCCCAATCCGTATTCAGAACATTTTGAACCCAATGCTTTTTCTGCGCGTGCTTCCTGTGGGAGACCCCATGGCGTTCGGTGAGCTTCTCCAAGCGAAGTTCACCGAGTGGGGAGAGGTGCGATTCGATTTTCTCGCCCCAACAGATCCCGCCCAAGCGCAGGAAATCCTGGAGCGCGACGGGCCCGACTTGGTGCTCTTCACTCTCAACGGAATGGGGGAAATCGAGGCGCTCAAGGCGTTGCTCAAAGCCTCCGAAAAGCTCGTGCGGATTGTTTTGACCAAGGAACAGGATGCGGCGGCGGATGCGGCCTGCCTGCGGTGCGGAGCCCAGGATTGCCTCCCCCTTCCAGGGATCACAGCCCAAGAGTTGGCGCGCGCAATGTGCCATGCCTGGGAACGTCACCGGTTTCAGCGTGCCACCGCCGATTCACTGAAGGACCGGTATCAGAATCTGACGCTTACGGTGAATCAGCTTGCCACGCGGATCAAAGAGGTGGGCGAGGAGCGTATCCGGGCAGAAAAAGCGCTGGTGGAAACGGTGGGACGCTACCGGTTTTTGTTGGATAGCCTGCCGCAAATCGTCTGGACGGCGGATGCGGACGGTTCGCTCGTCTATATCAATCGGTTTTGGGCGCATTACTCCGGGCGCAGCGTTGAATGCACGCTGGCAGAGGGATGGGGCGATACGATCCATCCGGAGGACGCTGCTCCCAGCCTGGAACGCCAACGGGCTTGCATTGCAAACGGGGAGTCGTTTGAAATCCAACACCGGTTGCGCGCAAGAGGTGGGGAGTACCGCTGGCACGAGCTGCGGGCCATTCCACGCCGCAATGGGGGCGGAAAAATTTTGGAGTGGATCGGCACGGAGGTGGATATCGACGACCAGAAGCGGGTGGCCGAGCGGCTTGCGCAAGCGCATGACGAACTCGGGGTCCGGATTCTGGAGCGCACTTCGGAATTGGCGCATGCGAACGAAATGCTCCAGGCCGAGGTGGTGGAGCGGCGGCGCGCGGAAGCCGAGGCGCTCAAGGCCCGGGAAATCGCGGAAGCTGCCAACCGCTCCAAGACGGAATTCCTCGCGAACATCAGCCATGAGATTCGCACGCCAATGAACGGCATCATCGGGATGACCGACCTGGCGCTGGAGACCAATCTCGATTTGCAGCAGCGCGAGTATCTGCAACTGGTGGCACATTCGGCGGATGCGCTCCTGATACTCATCAATGACATGCTCGACTTCGCCAAGATCGAAGCGGGCAGGCTGGAACTGGAAAGCGCCCCGTTTGCGTTGCGCAAAGTGTTGGAGGATTCCGTAAAGGCCCTGAGTTTGCGCGCGTCGCAAAAGGGAATCGGGCTGAATCTTGAGATTGCCCCGGAAGTCCCGGCAAGGATTATCGGCGATTCGATCCGGCTGCGGCAGGTCTTGGTCAATCTGCTGGCCAACGCGATTAAGTTTACCGAAAAAGGGGAAGTGGGGGTGCGGGCAAGCGTCATTTCCACGCGGAACCAGCGCATTAATCTTTTGATCGAAGTCACGGATACCGGAATCGGGATTCCCGAAGACAAGCAGGGGGTTATTTTTGAAGCATTCGCCCAAGTGGACGGCTCGATGACGCGGCGTTTCGGCGGGACTGGCCTCGGCCTGGCCATCGTCTCAAGTTTGGTTTCAAAAATGGGAGGCGACATCCGGGTTCGCAGCAAGCTGGGCCAAGGGAGCACGTTCGCGTTCAATCTGCCAGCCAGCGTGGATTCCAGCGGAGAAAGCGAGCAACCTGCAACCGGGCAGGAACCGGCAGTCCAGGCTCTCCACATCGAACCGGAGCGGGATGCGGGAATGCGCGTGATGATTGTGGCGGATCAGCTTTCCGAGACGGGCGTCACGCTTTCAGGGATGCTCCAGTCACTGGGGCTGGATTCTTCCGTGGTGGGGCTGGGCGAGGCGGCAATGGGCGAGATCGAACGGGCGCACTCGCAAAGCCGCGCCTACCGGTTGATCCTGGTCGATTCCGCGTTGGGCGACATGAGCGGCCCCCGTTTTGTCCAAACTCTTGCCGAGCACCCGGAGCTGAAAGTCCCGGTGGTGCTGTTGCTCTCCGGCGCGGCTTCGCCCGAAGAAGTGAAAAAAGCCTGGGCCTCGGGACCGGACTGGGTTTTATATAAACCGGTGATCCATGCGGATCTCGTGGAAACCCTTGAGCGCAGCCTGCTCATGGTGGAGCCTGCCCATGTCCGGAAGGCGAAACTGGAATCGGCGGTTGCCAACAAAACAAGCTCCAAGCCGCCCCTGCGCGTGCTCATCGCGGAAGACAACGTCGTAAATCAGATCGTAGTGGAACGCATTTTAATGAGTTTCGGCTGCGCGATTACAACCGTGACCAACGGGCGGGAAGCGCTGGAGGCCGTGGAAAACAAGCCGTTCGATCTGGTCCTGATGGATATTCAAATGCCCGAGATGGACGGAATGGAAGCAACGCGGGGGATTCGCTCGCTTCCCGACAAGCGCGCGCAAATGCCGATCGTTGCGATGACGGCCCACGCCATGAAAGGAGACCGGGAACGCTTTCTGGCCGCCGGGATGGATCATTATATTTCCAAGCCGTTCCACAAAGACGAGCTGCTCTTGCTGATCAAATCCATCGAGTCGCGGGTGCGAAATCAGAATGCGGGACAGGAAGTCGTGCAAACGGAACCCAAGCGCGTTTTCCTCGACAGCTTCTTGCGGGCGATGGGCGGAGACGAAGCCCTGGTCCAAGGCGCCTGTGATTTGTTTGCGGAAATCATGCCCGGGCGGGTGGAGGAGTTGGGGCGGGCACTTCAGGAAAGTCGGGCTCAGGACTCGGAACGCTTGGCGCACAATTTGAAGGCTTCGCTGGATTCCGTGGGCGCGCGGGAAACCTCGGAGCGGATTGCGGTTCTGGAAGCGAATCTACGCTCCCACGATTTTCCCGGGGCGCTTGCACACTTTCAACGCATCCAGCAGGATATTCACGAGATTCTGGACGAGATTAAAGCCCGCCATGGAGCGGATGCTGTGGCGGGCTGATGCTCCTGCGGCAGGCCGACCGGCGGAAGAAGGCTCGCGCAATGAACGCAATTTACGCAAAGCAGAGGCAAAGCGAGCCCTCTCTTCCAAAGTTCCCCTTTGCGTTCTTTGCGTTCTTTGCGCGAGACGAATCCGTGGGCTTTATACCAACTCTTAACAATAATTAGACTCTTTGGTATGGAAAGCGTTCGGGGGGAGCGCCATTTCAGGGCCAAAGGCCCGACCCATACCAGCCTGG
>CAIYQA010000028.1 GCA_903928175.1 uncultured Spartobacteria bacterium
CCCATACCAGCGTGGGGCATCGCCCCATGTACCCGGAAAACAGGAGCAGACCTGAAGGGCCGCACCATCCAACCGTGCAAAGGAATAGTGCGGGCCTACAGCCCTCTTTCCTTCTTCGCGGTAAGTCCTTGGGCGTTGCCCAAGGCTGGTATAGCTAGCGCCGTTGGCGCTCAGGCAAACCACTTTGAATCACGCCCATCGGATACATTCACCACAGAGAACACGAAGAGCACGAAGGAAAGAAAAAGAGAAAAAACTTGTTCCTTACTTCGTGTCCTCTGTGGTGAATCCTTTTAAGATGCTGTTTGCGGCGATTTTCCGGCTTCGGGTCTTGCGTCCCGGGCGAGAGTCTTGGATGGTAGCGGGGCAATGATTGTTTTAGCGCTCGAGACTTCCTGTGACGAAACCGCCGCGGCCATCCTGTGCGAGGAACGCGGTTTGCTCGCCAGCGAGGTCGCGTCGCAGATCGCCATTCATCAAACCTATGGCGGCGTGGTGCCCGAGGTCGCCTCGCGCCAGCATCTCACGCAACTGCGCCCTGTGATCGAGGCCGCCCTGGCCCATGCCGGGCTGCGCATGGAGGAGATCGATGCCGTCGCCGCCACCGCAGGACCGGGCCTGGCCACTTCCTTGATGATCGGTCTCTCCGCAGCTAAAGGGCTGGCGTTGGGATTGCATAAACCGTTCTTCGCCATCAATCACCTCGAAGGCCATTTGCTTTCGCCCTTCTTCCGTTCCTCGGAACTTTCCGCCATCGGCCTGGTGGTGAGCGGCGGGCACACGCTGCTGGTGGATGTGGAGGGCTTCGGCTGCTATCGGCTCCTGGGGCAGACGCGCGATGACGCCGCCGGGGAAGCGTTCGATAAAGTGGGCAAACTGCTGGGACTTCCCTACCCGGGCGGGCCGGTGATCGACAAGCTGGCGCGCACCGGCGATCCGCGCCGGTTCGATTTCCCCCGGTCCATGCTCGACTCGGGCGATTTCGCTTTCAGCTTCAGCGGGCTCAAAACGGCGGTGCGCTACCTCATTCCCAAGCTGCCCGACCGTAGCGAAGCCACCCTCGCCGATGTGTGCGCCTCCTTCCAGGAGGCGGTGGTGGACGTTCTCGTGGGCAAAACCGTTTCCGCCGCCCGCGCGACGGCCCGCAACACGGTGGCGCTCAGCGGCGGCGTAAGCTGCAACAGCCGGTTGCGCCTCAAAATGGACGCGGCGTGCCGCGGAGCCGGGATCGAACTGCTGGTGGCGGATTCTGCGCTTTGCACGGACAACGCCGCGATGATCGGTTGGGTTGCGCTGCACCGGCTTGCGCGGGGAGCGTTTTCCCCGTTGACGGCGGATATTGATCCTAATCTGCCGTTGGTTTCTTAGTAGTTGTGTTTCCGCTTCATCTTTGGATATTAGCTCCAACAAGTGATTTCTTCCCAAGCTCCCAATGTGGTGATCTTCATCCTCTCTTTTCTTGGAATGGGGGCGGCGGTTGCTTTTGCCTGGGTCCAGCATCGTAAATTCCAGGAAGCGCAAGACCGTCTCCAAAAAATGCAGGCGAGCGCCCTCGTTCTCACCGAAAAAAGTCAACGGCGCGAAATGGACGCCCTGCATCATGCGGAGCAAACCCAGGAATTCGCCGCAACGCTGATCGAGTCCGCCTCGATCTTGATCCTTGCCGTGGACGAGCATGAACACCTGCGGCTCTTCAACGAACGGGCACGGGAGGTCACCGGCTATTTTCTCGACGACTGGTTCTCGAAGGAGTGGATCAAGGTGCTTTTCCCCGGTGAGGAATTTACGCCGGCCCGCGAGGGGCTGCGCGCGATGATGCGCGGGGAAATCGTGGAAATGGTGGAGACCCTTTTGGTTTCGCACTCAGGCGAGGAGCGCACGATTTCGTGGCATTGCCGCAAAGTGGTCTATCAGGACGAGCCGTTGTGCCTGATGTTCGGCGTGGATTTGACCTCCCGTTCCAAAGCCGAAAGCGAGCGGCAAGAACTGGAGCGCAAACTCCTGGACATGCAAAAGCTCGAGAGCCTGGGCGTTCTCGCCGGCGGCATCGCGCATGATTTTAATAATCTTCTGACGGCCATCCTCGGCAACGCCCAACTCGCCCAGCTCCAGTTGCCAGCCGCCGCGCCGATGCGCCAGCATCTCGTGGAAATCGAGCGCACCTCCATCCAGGCCGCCGACCTTTGCAAACAGATGCTGGCCTACTCGGGACAGGGGCGGATCGAGGTGCGCTTGATCGACTTTAACCGGGTCATCCGGGACATGAGCCAGCTTCTGCGCGTATCGGTCGCCAAAAAAGCGCAGCTTTCCTTTAATCTCGCGCACAACCTCCCCAAAGTGCGCGGGGATGTGAGCCAGATCCGCCAAATCTTGATGAACCTCGTCATCAATGCCTCCGAGTCGATCACTTCCAACGAGGGGTCCATCTGGGTTTCCACCGGGGTTGTGCACCGGGCCAAAGAACTGTTCCGCGGCCTTACCGTGACGGGCAAGCCGGAGGAGCGCGATTACGTTTTCATCGAGATCGCCGACACCGGTTGCGGGATGAGTGCGGAAACGCAGGCCCGTATTTTTGACCCCTTCTTCACCACCAAATTCACCGGACGCGGCCTGGGGCTTGCGGCGGTGCTGGGGATTGTAAAAGGGCATGGCGGCACGTTGGAATTGGAAAGCCACGAGGGGCAGGGAACGACCTTTACGCTGCTTTTTCCTTGCGTGGATGCCCCCGCCGAACCGGTTCAGGACGAGGAATTCCAGATCGATTCCCACTGGAGCGGCGAAGGGCTTATGCTGGTGGTTGATGACGAGGAAAGCGTGCGCACGCTGGCCTCGCGCATGCTCGAGACGTTTGAATTTCGCGTGATCACCGCCAAAGAAGGAGGCGAGGGGGTCGAGAAATTCACCCAAAACGCCGATGCCATTACCGCCGTTCTCCTGGACGTGACCATGCCGGTGATGAGCGGCTTGGAGGTGTTGGAACGGATTCGCGCCATCCGGCCCGACGTCCCGGTGCTGTTCATGAGCGGCTACATGCGCGAGGGGCAACTCCATACCCTGGACCGGGCGACCGATTACCTTCAAAAACCGTTCAAGATCGAAGACCTCCAGGAGAAATTGCGGGTGCTCTTGAGCGATCCGCGGGGATAAATTGCCGGGCATCCGCAGGGTATTGCCCGAGCGTATAGGATGGGGAGCATGATGAAACGACAACTCATCGCGGGGCTGGTGCTGGCAATCGTGACGTTGCTTTCGGCCTGAGGGGTAGGGCAGGATATCAAAGGCGTGGGGCGGGGGATCGAGCGCGCCTCAGAAGCCCGTTAGAATACGTGGGACAAAACTGCGGTGAGTGCGGGCAGTTCCAGGTGATGAATGGACTTGATCTCCCTCGCCTGGAATGTACAGTATTCCGATGAACAAACCCACCCTCCCGCGTCGCGCCATTGCAAAAGGCGCATTGCGGGCGCTTTTCAATGGGGCGGTTTATGTAATTTCAGAGCACCCGGAGGTCCTCAAACGCGCCATTGAGGATGGCGTTACCCTTCTCCAGTTGCGGGACAAGTCGGGGGATGCAGCCGGGATCAGGGCCAAGGCCAGCAGCCTCCTCAAACACCCCCGGCGCAACGATTTTCTCTTCATCCTCAACGATGATCCGGAGTTGGCGCTGGAAATCGGTGCAGACGGCGTCCATATCGGCCAGGATACCGATTCCGTGCGAACCCGGGTGCTCGTGGGCGACGCATTCCTCATCGGCAAGACCACCCACAACCTGGAACAAGCCCGGCAAGCGGAGCGTGACGGCATGGATTATCTTTCCGCCGGGCCGGTGTATCCCACGCCCACCAAGCCGGGCCGCCCCGCGGTTGGGCTGGAATATGTGCGCGCCGTGGCCGAAAACCTTTCCACTCCCTTTGTCGCCATTGGCGGCATTGATGAAACCAATATTGGCGATGTCCTCAGCGCGGGAGCCCGCACGATTGGGATCGTACGGGCGGCAGCGCTGGCCCCCCTCTTTTTGAACAGAATAAAAACCGCATGCAAATAAAGCTCAACGGCGAACCCAAGGAAATCCAGGCCAGCACGCTGGAGCAGTTGGTTTCCAGCTACCGACTCAACCCCGAAGCGATCGTCATCGAACTCAACAACGTCATTGCCCGGAAGCAAACGTGGGCGACCACAGCACTCAATATCGGGGACCGGGTGGAAATCGTCTCGTTTGTTGGAGGAGGCTAATCTTATGGACGAATTCATTATTGGCGGACGCACGCTTTCCAGCCGTTTCCTGCTGGGCACGGGAAAATTCAAGAGCAAACAGGAATTGCGGGAGGTGATCTGCCGTTCAGGGGCTGAAGTCGTCACCGTGGCTTTGCGACGGATCGATTTGGAGAAGAACGAAGATAACATTCTATCCTATCTGCCCGAAAACATCCTCCTTCTGACCAACACCTCCGGGGCGCGAAACGCCGACGAAGCAGTGCGCCTGGCCCGGCTGGGTCGCGCCGCAGGACATGGCAACTGGGTCAAAATCGAGGTGATCAACGACAGTAAATACCTGTTGCCCGATAACGCCGAAACGATCAAGGCAACGGAGATTCTCGCTGCGGAAGGTTTTGTGGTTCTGCCGTATATGAACCCGGATTTGTATGCCGCCCGCGCCCTGGTCAAAGCGGGGGCCGCTGCGGTCATGCCGCTCGGTTCGCTGATCGGCAGCAATCAAGGTCTGCGAATGAAGACTTTGATTGAGGTGCTCATTGCCGAGATCTCCGACGTGCCGATCATTGTCGATGCCGGGATTGGCCGTCCTTCTCATGCCGCCGAGGCGATGGAAATGGGCGCGGCCGCCGTGCTCGTCAACACCGCCCTGGCTACTGCGGGCGATCCGCCCCGGATGGCTGAAGCCTTTGCCAAAGCCATCGCCGCCGGGCGCCTGGCCTGGCTTGCAGGCACGGGTGAAACCTCTCCGCTCGCGCGGGCCTCCTCCCCATTGACTGGTTTTCTCCATGGTTAGACTCCGCACGGCAGAACTCTTCGCGCTCGACCTGGAGACGCTGGCCCGGGAGGCCCAGCGGATCACGCGGCAAAACTTCGGGCGGACCATCAGCCTGTACGCGCCGCTTTACCTGGCGAACTACTGCGAAAACCAGTGTCTCTACTGCGGATTCAGCGCCCGCCTGCGCATTCAACGCGAAAAACTCGGTCCCGAACAGATTGCAGCCGAGTGCGCCGCCCTCGCCGCAACCGGCATCCAAAATATTCTGCTGCTGACCGGAGAATCCCACAAGCACACCCCCCTGGGCTACCTGTTGGCGGCCGCGGAAGTGGTAAAAAAATATTTTCCGAGCATTTCCATCGAAGTGCAACCGATGGAGACCGAAGAATACCGGGCGCTTGTGGAAGCCGGGGTGGATGGATTGGCGGTGTACCAGGAAACCTACGATCGGGAGATCTACGCCCGGCTGCATCCCGCCGGGCGCAAGCGCAATTTTCAATATCGGTTTGAGACTCCCGCGCGTGCTGCGCAAGCGGGGATCCGGCAGATCTCCTTGGGAGCCCTGCTGGGGCTGGGCGATTGGCGGCCCGATGTGGAAGCTCTCTTCGGGCACCTCAACGCGCTGGAAAGCGAGTATCCCGGCGTGGATTTCAGTTTGTCTTTTCCACGCATGCTGCCGGTCGAGGGCGCGGTCCAGCCTTGCATTGTGAGCGATGCCGATATGGTGCGGATTCTCTGCGTCGCGCGCATTCTATTCCCTCGCGTGGGCATCAATCTTTCCACCCGTGAACCGGCGCGTTTTAGAGACCATGTTTTTCCCCTTGGAGTCACCCGGATGTCGGCAGGCTCCGCCACCACCGTCGGCGGTTATGCGCAGTCTTTGCAGGGGCACGATGCACAGTTTTCCATTAGCGACGAGCGCTCCCTGGCCGAAATCAAGACCATGCTCCTCAATAAAGAATATGATCCAGTCTTTACGGATTGGCGCCGGATGTAACCCATGAACCCCTTCGAAACAGCCGTCAGCGCCTATTACACTCCACAGCAGTGGCGGCGGATCCAGCAAACCCGCATCGGCATCGCGGGCGCAGGAGGCCTGGGCTCAAATATTGCCGTTGCCTTGGTCCGGAGCGGATTCAAATATCTGGAAATCGCCGATTTCGACGTGGTCGAAGCCAAAAACCTCAACCGGCAGTTTTATTTTTTGAATGAAATCGGGCGCTTCAAAGTGGAGGTCCTGTCGGAACGGCTGAAGGCGATCAATCCTGCGGTGGAGATTGCCACACACCGGACGCGGCTGACGCCATCGAATATCGCGCGCCACTTTGAATCGGCGGATTGTGTATGCGAAGCCTTCGACGGCCCGGAAGCAAAGCAGATGTTTCTTGAGGCGTTTTTGGCTTCTGGAAAATTCCTGGTGATGGGCAGCGGTATGGCGGGAATCCGCAATCAAACGGCGATTTCCATTCGCAAGCTCAAGGAAAACCTCCACATCGTCGGCGACGGCATCACCGCCGTGGGGCCCGAGAATCCGCCCTGTGCTCCGCGGGTTTCCGCCTGCGCCGGGCTGATGGCTTCCGTCCTCCTCGAACATGTCTGCCGGGAGGCGGAGGACCGGAGAGAGCCAGGTATAGACCAGTTTCGGTTTAATTTGTCGCATTCCTCTCGCCCCGAAGGGGCTGAGTAAACCAGCCCAGGGCAGCGCCCTGGGGGTATGCGTGTGAGAGAGCCGTGCCCTGCAAGGGCACTGGGAAACGCTCGTGCTCAATCCG
>CAIYQA010000029.1 GCA_903928175.1 uncultured Spartobacteria bacterium
GTCGATGGTGACCGCGATTATTTTCAACATTGCCTTCCCTCTCTCCACAGGCTGGCTGGTATTGCACGGGGTGTTCGGGATTGATAAATGGGTTTGCATCATCACGCTGACTTCGTTGACGGCGGTTTACACGATCTTGGGGGGCCTTTCCGCAGTGGTGCTGACGGAGACGATCCAGGCCATCATTTTGTTGGCCGGTTCCCTGATCATTACCGCGCTCGCCTACTCGAAAGTGGGCGGCTGGGGAGGCATGCTCTCGCAGTTGGAGGCCAGCCACGATCTCGTCAAAATGTCGATGTTGCGCACGGCGGCCCAGGAGCCTTCCATGCCCTGGTATGCCGTCGCCTTGGGCTACCCGGCTTTGTGTATTTGGTATTGGTGCGCGGACCAGACGATCGTGCAACGCGTCCTCGGGGCGAAGGATGAAAACCACGCCCGCACCGGCCCGCTGTTTTGCGGGTTGATCAAGGTGTTCCCCGTGTTCGTCTTCATCTTGCCGGGCCTCATGTTTCTTACGATGATCCAGGGGGGAAAACTCGACGGGCTCGCCCAATTGCGTGTGCGCAACGAAAGTGCAATGACCCAAACCGCGCAAGGCCCAAGGAGAGCGTATGAAATGGAAATGTCGGGCGCCGAGATGGAGGGCAAAATTGAGCATCTGGTGTATACCGAAGGCGACTCCCCTTTGGATCTGACCAAGACACTGGCCAATGGCGGGAAAGCGATGACGCTGATGACCGGAATGGATGCGAAGAATCTCGTGTTGCCAGCCAATGTGACGCTCATGTCCTCGAAGGAAACCTACGGTTTGATGATTCGCAATCTGATGCCGGTGGGATTATTTGGTGTGATGGCAGCCGCGCTCATGGCCGCGCTCATGGGAAATCTGGCCAGCGCCTCCAACTCCATTGCCACTTTGTTTAGCTATGATCTGTACCGGCGGTTCCGCCCGGAAACTCCCGAAAACAAATTGGTGTTTATCGGGCGAATGGCGTCGCTGGGGGCATTTCTGTTGGGGATTGCGCTGGTGCCGCTGCTCGATAATTACAAGAGCATCTTCGCCGGGATCAATGACATCATCGCCCACATCGCCCCGCCGATTTCGTGCGTGTTCGCGGTGGGGGTATTCTGGCCCAGAGCCTCGGCTTTCAGCGCCAAATGGACCATGTGGATCGGTTCTCTGACGGGCACGCTCATTTTCATGCTCAAGACACTCTATGTCTGGAAACCGGCGGAGTTTGGGTGGATCCCCTCTTTCTTTTATAAAACCCCGTTCATGCTGATGGCGTTTTACATGCTCGCCTTTTGCATCGTGCTGCAGGTGGCGCTGACATTGATCCGCCCCAAGCAGGCGGCGGAAGATCCTGAGCATCTTTATTGGGAGCATCCGTTGGACCCGTTGAAATCCCCAGGCTGGCCCGGTCTGGCGAACTACAAAGTTCTGGCGGCACTGGTGGTCGTGGCGATGTGCACCCTTTATTATTTCTTCCGCTAGTTTTTTGGATAGCAACAGCAAACGGCCTGCGACCCGCTGGGAACACGCCTTGGTTCCACCAAAAACCCACTAGTCTAAAAGCAAGATGAAACCAGACAAAATCATTGCCGCGACACTGGCGGCGTATCTCGGCACGGCAGCTCTCAGCGCGGCTACCGGAGCCAGCCCGCAGCCCGCCAAGCCCAATGTGATAGTCCTCCTCACCGATGATCAGGGCTACGGGGATTTGGGGTGCACGGGCAATCCTTACATTAAAACCCCGAACATGGATGCATTGAGCCGGGAGGGGGTTCGTTTCACCAACTTCCATGTGGATAGCTACTGCACGCCGAGTCGGGCAGCCCTGATGACCGGGCGTTACTCTCATCGAGTGGGTGGCTGGGGAACCGTCGGTGGGCGCAACATGTTGCGCGATAACGAGGTTACGATGGCCGATGTCTTTCGCCACAACGGTTATCGCACGGGGCATTTCGGGAAATGGCATTTGGGCGACAATTACCCTTATCGCCCGATCGATCGCGGGTTTGAGGAGTGGCTTGGACACGGGGACGGCGGCACCGGCGACACCACCGACTACTGGAACAACGACCGCGTCAACGACCACTACCTCCATAACGGCCAGTGGGAGAAGAACGAGCGGCCGGGCTTTGAAGCCGATGTTTTCTTCGATGCCGCCATGGATTTCATGCGGGACAACAAAAAGAGCCCGTTCTTTGTTTACCTGGCCACCTATAACCCGCACGAGCCATGCAGCGTCATGGACAAGGCATGGGCTGCCCCTTACATGGACAAGGTGCCCGAGAAGGTCGCGTACTTTTACGCCAGCATCGCCCGGGTGGACGAGAACCTGGGCCGGTTGCGTGCGTTCCTGAAAGCGGAGGGTCTCAGCGATAACACGATCCTGGTGTTTCTTAGCGATAACGGGACCGCCCAAGGGGACAAGGTGTTCAACGCCGGGATGGTTGGCAAGAAAGGGTCCACATTTGAGGGCGGCCACCGGGAGCCCTGCTTCCTATACTGGCCGGCCGGCGGCCTCGATAAGCCGGTGGCGATCGATCGGCTGACGGCGCACTTGGACTTGTTGCCAACCTTCGTGGATCTTTGCGGGCTGAAACTACCCAAGCCCATCGCCTTTGACGGTACCAGCCTCAAGCCGCTGTTGACCAACCCCACGGGGCCATGGCCTGATCGCACCATCGTGATGGGCGCAGCGCCGAACTTCAACAGCCCCAATCTTCCACTGACTCCCCCGCGGAAGTGGGCTGTCGTGATGACCCAACAATGGCGGCTTATGTTGGATTGGAAGTCAAATGTTCACAGGCTGTTCGACATTGCTGCCGATCCAGGCCAGAAACACAATATCGCCAAGGAACATCCCGAGGTGGTCAGCAATCTGGTAGGACAGTACGAAAAATATTGGGCTGATGTCAGCGCAAAGGACGCGGGTTGGCGAGGCCGACCGATCATCGGCGCTCCGCAGGAACCGGAAACCAATCTTTGCGGGAAAACTTGGTATCCCACGGCGAAATTTTGTCCTTTTGCCCAAAACCACGTGTGTACTGGCGCTGGCTTCTTCGGCTACTGGACGGTGCGGATCGCGGCGGCGGGGCGGTATCGCTTTGAGGTGCGCCGTTGGCCGCGCGAGGTGGCTGTGCCAATGGCGGGGCTGGATCCCGCGCAAAAGGTGGTAGACGCCTATCTGGATGGCAGTCCGGTCACGGGGACGCTTCATCGTGGTGTCCCCAAGGCGTTGCCGGTAGCCAAGGCGCGTTTGAAGGTGGGGCAGCAGGTCGAAGAGGCTGCGGTTGCTCCTGAAGACAATTGCGCGATTTTCACTCTGCCCCTCCAGGCGGGGCCTCTGGACTTGGAAGCCACCTTGCTGGACAAAGGCAATCAACCGATCTGCGGTGCATTTTACGTGTATGTACGCCCGGAGGCCATGGCGCCTGAAGCGGATAAACCTAGCCACCATTAATCCCAAGAAGAGAATCAAATTTATGAGACAAATTCAGCACGAGCGGGTCGACCGCCAATGGCCAAGCGAGCCCGAAACGATAAACAGAACAAAACCTGACGACATGTCACCCAAAGTAAGGAGCAGTATGAGCAAAATAGACTACATCAAAATCATGGCAGTTCTTGGGCTGCTGGGGGTTCAACCCCTGCCAACCGGGAGCGCTCTTCCTGGAAGTAGGCAGCGGACGGTATCACTTCGCCGCTTCCGCGCCGACTCGTTCTCCCTCTCGATGAGCGCCGGGGACCGCCAATAAGAAAGGATTGCCTGTGAAAAAAATTTTGAACCTGATATTAATTGTCGCCCTTGTTGGCCTCCCCGGTCTCTGCGTTGCCGCCGATGAACCGGCGGACGATATCAATCCCCTGATAGGTGCGTTCTCGCCATCTGGGTCAGGCCTGCTTGGAAGAGAATGTGGACGAACCTTTCCCGGTGCGGCTACGCCTTTCGGGCTGGTCCAGCTCAGCCCGGATACCGTCACCGGCGGGGACAATGGCAGCGGATATTCCTGGTTCGACAACACCATCGAAGGCTTCAGCTTTACCCACATGAGTGGGGTTGGCGCCTACGGAGATCTGGGCAATTTCCAAGTAATCGCCACCACCGGTCCTTTGAAGACCGCTCGCGGACGAAGCAATCAGCCGGGGGAGGGGTATCGCTCGCGTTATTCCCACGATCACGAAGTGGCAAAGGCCGGCTACTACGCAGTCACTCTGGATGATTACCATATCAGGGCCGAGATGGCCGCCGCGCCACGTTCCGGCATCCTGCGATTCACCTTTCCCCAGCACGAGCAGTCGCGCGTTCAGATCGACCTGTCGCGGCGCGTGGGTGGCACTTCCACCGAGCAGTATGTCAAGGTTCATGATGAACAGACCATTGTCGGCTGGATGAAATGCGGCAAGGACGGGGGCGGCTTTAGGAACGGAAAGGGGAACGTTGATTACACGGTCTATTTCTATTGCCAGTTCAGCAAGCCGCTCAAAAATTTCGGCGTGTGGAGCGCTGATATCCCCAATGGGCAAAAGCGCGAGAGAGAAGAAGTGTGCTCCGAAGCCTATCAAACGCTGGTGGCCAAGGCCAGAGTTCTGCCCAACCAGCGTGAGATGCAGGGCAAGCACCTCGGGTTCTACAGTGAATTCTCCACCGCCGCCAACGAGATCGTGCTCGTCAAGTGCGGCATCTCCTTTGTCAGCATGGATGGAGCGCGTCTGAACCTGGAACACGATATTCCGCGATGGGATTTTGACGAGGTGACTGCGGGCGCGCACAAGTCGTGGAACGACGCCATGGGCATCATGAACGTCAAGGGTGGAAGCAAGGACGACCGGGTCATCTTCCGCACCGCGCTCTACCATGCATTCCTCGATCCCCGCAATTTTTCAGATATTAATGGCGACTACATCGGGGTGGACGGGAAGATCCATCGCGCCGAGAAATTCGTCTATCGAACCATCTTCAGCGGCTGGGATGTTTTTCGCAGTGAGTTCCCCTTGCTGACGCTGGTACGCCCGGACATCAGCAACGATGAAGTCAATTCCTTGTTGCAGATGGCGGAGTTGAATGGCACTGGCATTCTGCCGCGCTGGGAACTGGCCAATATCGAAACCGGCTGCATGCTGGGCAATCCCGCTGTGTCGGTGATCGTTGATGCCTATGAAAAGGGAATCCGCAATTTCCCCGTGGATAAAGCCTTCGAGTATTGCAAGAAGACCGTGGATAAATTCTCCAACCTTCCCCTGGGATACTTCAAAGGCAGCATCTCAAAGACGCTGGAGCACGCCTACTCCGACTGGTGCATGGCCCGGTTTGCCGAGTCGCTTGGAAAACAGGATGTCGCCGCCGAGTATTACCAGCGCAGCAAGGCATACCGCAATATATTCGACCCCGAGGTCCACTGGTTCAGGGCCCGAACGGGACAAAATGAGTGGATTCCCTGGAAAGGAAAGGCCGAACAAGGTCAAGGTTGCATAGAAAGCAATCCCTTCCAGCAGGGTTGGTTCGTGCCCCATGATATCCCGGGCTTCATGGAATTGGCCGGCAAGGACTTTCTGATCAATGAGCTTAAGCTTTTCTTCCAGAACACACCCACGACTTTTGCTTGGAATGATTACTACAATCATCCCAATGAGCCCGTGCATCACGTTCCCTTCCTGTTCAACGAATTCGGCCTCCCCGAGTACACGCAGCTTTGGACACGCAGGATCTGCGCCGGCGCCTATGCAAACCAGGTCAAAGGTCTGGTTGGGAATGATGATGTAGGACAGATTTCAGCGTGGTATGTGCTGGCCGCCTCGGGCCTGCACCCGATCTGTCCGGGCAACAATATCTATCAGATCACCAGCCCGGTATTCGACGAAATTAGTTTCGTCCTGGATTCCCATTACTATAGCGGCAAGACATTTACCGTTAAGACCCATGAAAATTCCAAGGACAATGTTCTGATCAAGAGGATGGAGTTGAATGGCAAACCGTTGAATCGCTTTTGGCTGGAGCATAAGGAGATTGTTGCCGGAGGATGTCTGGAAATTTGGATGACGGCCCCGAAGCCGGGGCAGTTCCCGCCGTGGCCGGAACCGGGACAAGCACAGGCAGGCAAGCATCGGGCCGATCTGGATAAAACGAAAGTCAAGAACCAAGAAAGGGTTGCCGAATGAAAAAGACATTGAGCCTGATAGTGAGTCTCCTGCTGTGCGCAGGGTCTGCGTGGGCGGCGGAGAATCCCTGGGCCGCGTACCGCTATGCGCCGGACGCGCTGAGGGAGATGGACCTGGCGTCGGACGAGTTGGAACGCGGATTTCACAATCCGCCGGACCGCGCCCGGCCTCAGACTACCTGGCATTGGGTCAACGGCAACATCACCAAGGAGGGCATCACGGCGGACCTGGAGGCAATGAAGCGCGTCGGGCTCGGGGGTGCTTTGATCATGCAGGAGGCCAATCGTGTTCCCGAAGGACCGGTCAAGTTCGGCAGCGAGCAGTGGCGGGCGGTCATTCAACACGCGATTACGGAAGCCGACCGGCTGGGCCTCGAAATCGCCGTGCACGAATGTCCCGGCTGGTCCAATAGTGGCGGTGCCTGGATCAAGCCGGAACAAGGCATGCAGGTGGTTGTCACCAGCGAAAAGACCTTGCAGGGGCCTGCGCATTTCTCAGGAATCGTTTCCAAGCCGCATGTCAATTTGGGCTATTACCGTGATGTCGCGCTTCTGGTTTTCCCGACGCCCCAAGGTGAAGCAACGCACATGCGTGATCTAAGTCCGAAAATCACTGCCAATGGTGTGAAAATCGAGGGCGCCAAGCTCATGGATGGGCAACTTGGGACGCGCGTGGGGCTGCCCCCCGCAGATCGGGCCAGTCGGAACCACCAGCTTCAAATCGAGTTTGAGAGGCCCTATTCCGCTCGCAGTCTGATGATTGCCGGCGATGTCCCCAGTCACCAACTCTGTGAGGTCCAGGTTTCCGAGGACGGCCAGGCGTTCAAGACTATTCAGACCGTGGTGACTTCGGACTGGCGCACGGGGGCGGTGCTCGCTCTAACTGCTGGCGGGGAGCCGGTGAGTGCCTTTTTGCAAAACTGGTGCGCCAAGGCGTTCGAGAGCGGCATCGTGCAGATGATGAGCCTTGCCAAAACCCTCAGCGCCCATGCCTTGGGCATCTTGAACTACTTCCACTTCCCCATCTCCAGCGGCAAGCTCGAAGGCATCAACAACAAGATCGCCTGCCTCAAACGCGCCGCCTACGGCTACCGCGACGACGATTTCTTCATCCTCAAACTCTACTCCCTCCATGAATCAAAACGCCGACTCTCCGGCGTCTAGCGCAGGAACTTCCGCGATGAACCGCAAATTGTCTGCCCCACGAGCATGAATCGTTTTTTTGGCCATGGCCTACTCCTTTCGGCTCAACCCGATTCATATTCCTATTCCACCGCGATTCAACGAAAAAAAAGTCATTTGCTCTGATTCCGCGTGATCGACGACGTATTCAAGAGGCCGGAACTCGTTAGAGTCCCGGCCTTCAATTTAGCGGCGCCTACACCTTAGTTAGACGCAGGGGCAACCTCGACCGTCATATTGTTGATCACTTTGCTCACACCGTTGATGTCGGCGACTAACTTGGCGACCATGCTTTTTTCGGCGGAATTGTTAACGATTCCGCTCAATGTGACCACGCCTTCCGTCGTTTGAACCAGGGTCTTTAGCATGCTGGTGGAATGATGAACCATCAACGACGCTTTGACCTGAGCGGTGATGGAAGCATCATCGATTTTGTCGCTGATTGTCTCGACCGGCTTGGAAGGAGTCGGGTTGACCGTCATTTCATTCTTCACCGCTTTGACGCCTTCAACATCTTTGGCGTATTCCGTTGTCAGGTCTTTTTGAGCAAGGTTGGACGCCTCTCCCTGCAAGGTTGGCTATCGGCCATTTCCAGCGCCTCCCTTTGCGCGGTCGCAGATTTCCTCGCTTTTCACCTTCTCGTCTTCCGGGGAAGCAAACAACGTCAGCACGCTAATCAGTGGGTGCAATTAAAAGTGGTGTAATGTGGAGACTTTGCATTCAGCGCCAACGGCGCGACCTCATACCAGCATGGGGCACCGCCCCATGTACCCGGAAAACAGGAGCAGGCCTGAAGGGCCGCACCATCCAACCGTGCAAAGCAATAGTGCGGGCCTACAGCCCTCTTTCCTTCTTCGCCGTAAGTCCTTGGGCGTTGCCCAAGGCTGGTATAGCTAGCGCCGTTGGCGCTCAGGCAAACCACTTTTAATCA
>CAIYQA010000030.1 GCA_903928175.1 uncultured Spartobacteria bacterium
GGAAGCCTCTTCCCAATCGCTGCGCCAAAACGGCGCTCCCGTATTTCTCGCACCGACCCAGGAAGGGCAGAACGGGGTCGCCGCCAAACAAAACGCCGAATGCGTATGAGCACCCAGCTTCCGTTGACTTTCCAGCGCATCGCACCCGACGTCCGCCTCGGCAGGAACGTCCGGATTTTTGCGTTCGTGAATCTTTACGGATGCGAGATCGGGAATGAGACCAAGATCGGCGCCTTTGTGGAAATCCAAAAAGGCGTCACCGTGGGCGAACGGTGCAAGATTTCCAGCCACACTTTCATTTGCGAAGGGGTCACCATTGAGTCCGCAGTGTTTATCGGCCACGGGGTGACTTTCATCAACGATCGGTATCCCCGCGCCACCAATGCAAGCGGGGAACTCCAGTCGGAAGCAGACTGGGCGGCCCAACCCACGATTATTCGGCAGGGTGCCTCCATCGGCTCGGGTGCGACCATCCTGGGAGGAATTACCGTCGGCGCAAACGCCCTCGTCGGCGCGGGAAGTGTCGTGACCCGCGATGTGCCGCCCAACACCACCGTGGCGGGCAATCCCGCCCGTGTCTTGAAGAACAGCAAAACAAGGAGTCCCAATGAACGTGCCATTTCTCGATCTTAACGCCCACCACGCTCCGCTGCGCTCGGAGTTCAACGCCGCCATCCAAGAGGTGATTGACCGCTGTGCATTTGCCGGAGGCCCGGTGGTTGCCGAGTTTGAGGAGGAGTTCGCGGCGTTTTGCCAATGCAAGCATGCGATAGGCGTCGGCAGCGGCACGGAAGCGTTGTGGCTCTCGCTGTTGGCGCTGGGCATCGGCCCCGGTGATGAAGTCATCACGGTCCCCAACTCGTTCATGGCCACCGCGGAAGCCATCACCTATTGCGGCGCCCGCCCGGTGTTTGTGGATGTGGATGCGCACACCTACACGATGAACCCGGAGGCGCTTGCGCTCGCGATCACGGCAAAAACCAAGGCCGTGATCCCCGTGCACCTGTTTGGCCAAACGGCGGACATGAAACCCATTCAGGCCGTGGCCAACGAGTTCGGGCTGAAGATCATCGAGGACGCGTGCCAGGCTCACGGGGCCGAGTACAAAGGGCAGCGAGCCGGTTCGATCGGCGACACAGGCTGCTTCAGCTTTTACCCGGGGAAAAACCTCGGGGCCTTCGGCGAAGCGGGCGCAGTGGTGACCAACAACTCCGAAGTGTATGACAAAATACGCATGCTGCGGGACCACGGACAGGAGTGCAGATATTACCATTCGCAAGTCGGCTGGAACTGCCGGATGGATGGAATCCAGGCCGCCGTCCTGCGCATCAAATTGCGCAATCTCGAAGCGGCCAACCAATGCCGTCGCTCTCACGCCGAACATTACAGTCGGGCGTTGTGCGACCTGAAGGAAGTCATCCGTCCGACCATCGCGCCCTACGCCGAGCATGTCTTCCATATTTACGCGATCCGCGTCCCGGAGCGGGACCGCGTCATGCAACACCTGGCCTCCCGGCAGATCGGATGCGCTGTGCATTACCCCGTCACCATCCATCTCCAAGAGGCGTACCGGAGCCTTGGCTACACGGCGGGCGCATTTCCCATTGCGGAGCGCTGCGCATCGGAATTTGTCTCGCTGCCGATGTACCCGGAGTTGACCCCCGAGCAGTTGGAATGGGTCACCGATGCCGTGCGAGAGGCCGTTTCCGAGGTTATCTAAACTCCCAAGCAATGCGTGTATATGAAGGATTCCACAGATGAAGAGCCGCTCTCAAGCCTGAATCTGAATGAAATCCTGTATATCATTTTCAGGCGCAAATGGCTGATCGCATTCTGCACGGCCGCAGGCATCCTGAGTGCGGTCTTTTATTATTATAAATTTCCCGAATACGAATCGCAGGCGAAATTGATCGTGCGCTACGTCCTGGAACGGAACGCGGTGGATAAACTTGATTCCGGGCCGCAAGCCAATTTATTCGGTCCCATGGCGGACGTCGTCATCAACGCCGAAGTCGAAATTCTTACCAGCGCGGATCTTGCGATGCAGGTCGCCGAAAGTATCGGCGCCAAGCGCCTGCTGCCGGATGCGAAGGAGGCCACGAATGCCGCCGCAGCCTCTGTCGTTTCCGGCGGTTTGAAAGCTTCGGCGAAACTGGGCAGCAATGTCATTTCGGTTATCTACAAAAATCGAGACCCGCATGTGACCAAGAGTGTCCTGGACTCGATTGTGAGCAATTACTTCGACAAACACATGCAGGTCCATCGCTCGCTGGGAACGTTCGGGTTTGTCGCGAAGCAAACCGAGCAGATCAGCTCGCAATTGCAGCAGACCGAGGAGGAATTAAAGCGCCTAAAAATCAAGTCGGGCATTGTTTCCGTGGCCGACAGTTCGGCAAATCTCACCAATGTGCTGGTCAAGAGCCAGCAAGAACTCGATGAGGCGGAAGTGGAGCGAGCCGAGCAACGCGCCCGCATCCAGGAGATCGAGAGATGGCTGGGCGGGTTGGGGGTGAATGCAAACCACCTCGCGACAGAACAGACGCAAAACCGCAAGGGCATCCAGGAATATCAAACGCTGGGGTTGCGCTTGGATGACATGCGCGGCAAGGAACGGGAGCTACTTTCCAGATACACAGTGGAAAATCCGCAAGTGCGCATAGTTCAGTCACAGATTGCCGAGCTTGAAACAAAGCGCAAGGATTTGGAAAAGGCGTATCCCTACCTGCTTGGAACCGCTTCTGGAACGGCGGGCAATGCCCCGAACGTCCGATTTGATCTCGTCACTGAGAAAACCCGTCTTGCGTCGATGGATGCAAAGGCGGACATCCTTTCCTCGCAATTGCGCTCCTTCCAGGAAAAAGCCGGGATGCTTTCGCAGACAGGAATCGAAATCGCGCAACTCGAGCGCAAAAGAGAAGTCGAAGAAGCCAACTATAGGTATTCGCAAGCGAGCTTGGAAAAGGCACGCATCGACGAAGCGCTGGACCCTTCAAAAATTCCGAACATCAGTGTGGTCCAAAGCCCCACCGAAGGCCATAGAGAGTTGGCCCGAACCGGCAAAATGCTGCTGGGCTTGAGCTTCGGCGGGGTGGCACTTGGCCTCGCGTTGGCGTTTCTGCTGGAAAAGGTGGTGGACCGCACGATCAAGCGGGCACTGGAAATCGAGTCCAAATTCGGCCTTCCGCTTTTGGTTTCGATTCCTTATGTAAAACCCAGCGGCAATCTGCGCCTGCCGCTTTCGGCCGATAGCGACGACTCTCCGGCAACCCTGCAGGAAATCGCAAGCAGCGAGGTGAGCCACCAGATCCTCCCCTATTTCGAGGCGATACGGGATCGGCTGATCCTGTATTTCAAGCTCAATCGGCTGGTGCGCAAGCCCAAGCTCATTGGCATCACCGGCCTCGCGTATGAATCGGGTATTTCCACAGTTGCAGCAGGTCTCGCCTCCGCGCTCTCGGAAACAGGCGATGGCAAAGTGCTTCTCGTGAATATGAACTCCGGATGCACGGAGGTTTACCCGTTTTTAAACGGCAAATCATCCGGTCCGCTTGTGGAGATGCTGCAAACGGAGATTCCCGATACCTCCATAGACGCGGAGAACCTTTATCTCGCCACCATTCCGCAGGCTCATTCGGGCACGGCGTCTTTCGCGCCGAATCATTTTTACGAACTGATGCCACACATCAAGGCTAGTGCCTTTGACTATGTAATCTTTGATATGCCACCGCTCTCTCCAACCAGCGGCACCTTGGCGATCGCGGCGGTTATGGATAAGGTGGTGCTGGTCGTCGAGGCAGGAAAAACCCAGGAGGACTCTTTGAAGCGGGCTTGCCGGGATCTGGATTCGGCAAAGGCGGATGTCTCTTGTGTTTTCAACAAGGCCCGCTCTTGCGCGCCGCAGTTCATTGAGGGCGAAGTATAGCATGAACCCGCTTTCCACAGAATCTCCCGGGGCAGCCAGGCGGGTTTGCATGGTGACGCATTCCTTTTATGAGAGCGACAACCGCGTCATGCGCTACGCGGAAACCCTGGCCGCCAAAGGGTATGCGGTGGATGTATTCGCGCTCCGCTGCAGCCCGGAATTGCCGAAGGAGGAAACGATCGAAGGCGTCCGGGTTTTGCGAATCAAGGATCGGTTTGGAAAGGCGGAGAAATCAAAATCCGCGTTCCTCCTGCCGTTGCTGCGTTTCTTTTTTGCAGCCGCCTGGGGCGTGTTTCGCAGCAACCTGCGCCATCGATACGATCTGGTTCACGTGCATAATATTCCCGACTTCATGGTCTTTGCCGCGTGGCATCCGATGCTGACGGGTGCGCGTGTGATTCTGGATATCCACGACCTCGTCCCGGAGTTTTTCGCCAGCAAATTCAACGGTTCGGAGAGCTCGCGACTCGTGCGCGCGTTGAAGCTGATGGAGAAATTTTCCGCGGCTTTTGCGGACCACGTGATCATCGCAAACCATCTCTGGCTCGAAAAATTCACGGCGCGTTCCGCCCCCGCGCAGAAGTGCTCGGTGTTCATCAACAACGTGGATCACCGCGTGTTCCGCCCCTGCCCGCGCACGCCATCCCACGCAAGACAGCTCGTTCTATTTCCAGGCGGATTGCAGTGGCACCAAGGCGTTGACCTTGCGATCCGCGCCTTTGCCACCCTGCGTTTGCGGTTGCCTCAGGCGGAGTTTCACATCTATGGCGACGGCATTATGAAACCGGATCTTATCGCCCTGGCTGCGGAGTTGGAACTTTCGGACCGCGTCCGCTTCTTTGCTCCATTGAAGCTCCGTGAGATCGCGCAAGTGATGGCGGGTGCCGACCTTGGGGTGGTGCCCAAACGGGCGGATTCGTTCGGCAATGAAGCCTACAGCACCAAAATCATGGAATTCATGGCTGCAGGGGTTCCGGTCGTCGCATCCAACACCAAAGTGGATCGCTTCTATTTCGACGACTCCGTGGTGCGGTTCTTTGAGTCCGGCAATGTGGATGCGCTGGCAGCCGCCATGCACGAGGTCCTCGTAAACCAGAACCTGCGCCGCTCTCTTGTGACCAATGCCGCGGCCTATGCCGTGCGCCATAGCTGGGAAAACAGCCAGCAGGCTTACCTGCAACTCGTGGACCGGCTTCTTTGCCAAAAAAGCGAATCCACATGAACACAAACACAGTTTCCTCCCCTGCTGGCGCTCCGCTGCGGCAAAAACTGGAGCAAAGCATCCAAGGCGCAATCCGATGGGTGGAGGAGAATCACTACCGAGCCTACGACCCGGGGGATGGCTGCAATTCCTTTCTCCACGGTTTGACTT
The DNA here is from genome assembly GCA_903928175.1 of uncultured Spartobacteria bacterium. GTDB lineage: Bacteria > Verrucomicrobiota > Verrucomicrobiia > Chthoniobacterales > Chthoniobacteraceae > UBA695. Next base: position 5,295 of record CAIYQA010000030.1, read on the forward strand.
TCAACCGGCTCCTGCTGGAACGGCTGCTCCAGCAGGCGGTTTATCGCGCGCCCATGAACCTGCGCCCGATGTTGGGCATTCGTCCACACACCTCAACGAAGGGAATGGGTTACATGGCCTGGGGGTATTTGAGGATGCTCAGGGCCACCGGAGCCGATCATTACAGGGAGCGGGCGGCGCAGTGCCTGGACTGGTTGATCGAACATCGCTCGCGCACCTCGAAAGAATTTTGCTGGGGCAACCATTTCTCCTTTTCGACCCGGGCGGGAAAAATTCCCAAAGGCGAACCGACCATTGTATGGACGAGTTTGATCGGACAAGCATTCTTGGAAGCTGCGGAAACGCTGGATAATCCCCGTTATCTGGAAGTGGCTCGGAGCGTTTGCGCCTGGATTAAATCACTGCCCCGCGAAGAGACCTCCAGCGGCTCCTGCCTGAGCTACGTGGCCTTCAAACAAAGCTCAATCCACAATTCAAACCTGCTCGGCGCGGCGCTGCTGGCCTGTGTGGCCGCAAAGACGGGCGACACATCGGGTTTGGAAATCGCGCGCGAGGCGATGCGGTACAGTTGCAAGCGCCAGAGGTCCGACGGCGCTTGGTTCTACGGCGAGGAGCCGAAATTCCTCTGGATTGATAATTTTCACACGGGCTACAACCTGGACAGCCTGCGCCGGTACAGGGATGCGACTGGCGATCGATCCTTTGAAGAGCAGATGCTCCGCGGGTTTGCTTTTTTCAAGCGGCACTTTTTTGAGCCGGACGGCTGCCCGCGCTATTATCACGACCAGAAATATCCCGTGGATATTCAGTGCGCAGCCCAAGCGATTGATACGCTCACGTTTTTCTCCGACCTCGATCCCGAAGCCCTGCCTTTGGCACAGAAGGTTGCGGCCTGGACCATTGAGCAGATGCAGGACACCGATGGGCATTTCTACTACCGCGACCTGGGGTGGACCAAAGTCCAAACGCCGATGCTCCATTGGGGACAGGCCACGATGGTCAAGGCACTCGCGCACCTGCTGTGCAAGTTGCCCGCAGAGATTCACTCCTCTCCACACTCTCCCAAGCCATTGCAATACGCACTCGTCACGCCTGCGCGCAATGAAGAAGCCTATATCGAGCACACGATCCGCTCCGTGGTCGCGCAAACCCGCCGCCCGGTGAAGTGGATCATCGTGAGTGACGGCTCGACGGACCGGACGGAGGAAATTGTCCAAACGTATGCCGCACAGCACGACTGGATTGAATTGCTCCGGATGCCGGAACATCGGGATCGACAGTTCCCCGCGAAGGTGCACTGTTTCAACGCCGGATACAAACGCCTTACTCAAGTAAGATTTGATATTATTGGAAACCTGGATGCGGACATTTCGTTCGGCTCCGATTATTTCGAGTTCCTGCTGGGCCAGTTTTCCATCCTGCCGCA
>CAIYQA010000031.1 GCA_903928175.1 uncultured Spartobacteria bacterium
TGCGACGCCGATTGCGACGCCGATTGCGACGCCGGTTGCAACGCCGGTTGCGACGCCGGTTGCAACGCCGGGTGCAACGCCGGTTGCAACGCCGGTTGCGACGCCGGTTGCAACGCCGGTTGCGACGCCGGTTGCGACGCCGGTTGCGGTGCCAGTTGCGGTGCCAGTTGCGGTGCCAGTTGCGGTGCCAGTTGCGGTGCCTTGCGTGGAAGTTTCGGGAATCGAAATTGACCCGCTGCTGAATACCAAGATCGGCAATTACACCATCATTTGGAAAATCGGTGACGACGAGTGGGGTTCGGTGTATGTCGCCAATCAAACCACGATGGCGCGACCTGTGGCCATGGAGGTGTTATCGGAGGAAATCGTAAAAAATAATCCCTCCGCCCCGGAGCATTTTCTTGCCCTTGCGCAAGCGAAGGCAGCGGTGAAACATCCCTCGATTATTTCGGTGTATGAAGCGGGTCGGGCCAGTGGGCGCGTTTATTACACGTGCGAATACGCGGAGGGGAGCCACCTTGCCGAAATGCAGGCCAAGGGGGAAAAGCTGGACGACAAAATGGCGCTCCGCATCATCAAGGTGGCTGCGGACGGCCTGGCCTATTTGCACAAGCACAACATCCCGCATGCTGCGCTGGAGGCCCGCCACATTTCGGTGGATAAAAACAACGAACCGCACCTTTCCAACACGGCGGTTCTCGAAGGCGAGGGCCAGGGAGAGTTCCGCAGGGATCTGGCAACCCTGGCGGCGAGCATCACGGCATTGCTGCGCGGCGGTGCCGCTTCCGCGCCCGGATTGCAAAATCTGCTCTCGCGGATGTCGCTCGGTGAAACGGGAGGCTTCGCCAACTGGGAAGAGCTTTTGGGGGCGATTATCGATCTGATGCCCAAAGTGGTTCCCACCGATGCCGTCAAAATCACCGCACAGGAACAGGCGGCGATCCGGGCTGTGGAGAAGATGAAGCAGGAGCAGAAACGCTCATTGGTTCTCTCGGTTGCGCTTTGCCTCGTGGGGGTTTGCGCGGTCGCGTTTTATCTTTATTGGACACTCTTGCGCAGCACCGAGCGGGAATTGACGGAGATGGTGAAAGTCCCCGCCGGAGAGTTTATTTTCCAGGAGGGGCAGAAAGCCTCGACCGGAGAGTTTTGGATCGACAAATACGAGGTTACGATTGGGCAATACCAAAGGTTCCTGGACGCCCTGAAACAGCGCCCGACCTCTGAGTATGATTCCCCCGAACAACCCGCGGCGAAGACGAGCCACATCCCCGACAACAACGCGCAGCAGTGGGCGATCTGGTATGGGCGGGCCAGAGTTTCAAAGCCGGCCCGCTTTGTGCCGATCGACCTGAACTGCCCGATTTTCAATGTGGATTACTGGGACGCCTACGCCTACGCGAAATGGGCGGGCAAACGGCTCCCGACCGAGCAGGAATGGGAGAAGGCCGCTCGCGGCACCGACGGTCGGCGCTACCCGTGGGGCAACGCGTTCAGCCCGAAAATGGCGAATCTTGGCAAGGATTACATCACGCTGCCGGGGCCGAATTCAAAGGGAACCGTGGACGGTTATTTCTGGTGGAACCCGGTGGATGAAATAAAGGAGGATAGCAGTCCCTTCGGGGCAATCGGGATGCTCGGCAACGTGGCCGAATGGACGGGCACACGCGACTCCAGGACAAAAAACCCCGTGGTGCGCGGCGGTTCCTTCCATACTCCGGAAGCGACGCTGCTCAAACGGACCGACGCAGTGAACGCGAATACCTGCGTTGAATATCTCGGCTTCCGCTGCGTCTCCGATACGCCGCCCAAGGCTCAAAAAAATTAGCAAATTCCCGACTTGCCTATCCCTCCTGAAATTCCCGGCGCGCAGGGGAATCACCGCGCCGGCGCAAAAAACTGCTGGCACTCGGCCAAATTGAGCGTATTTACGAGAACTCCCATGCGCCGTTTCCTTCTCCTCATTGCGTTTCTTTTCGTTTGCGTCCAGTCGCTCCATGCCCAGATTCAGGTGGGGTTGGAGATCAAGCGGAAATTCTTGATGGTGTATGAACCGATTGTCGCCACGGTCACGGTGACGAACCTTGCCGGGCGCGATGTGACGCTGGCCGATTCCCCGACGCAGAGTTGGTTCGGCTTCCAAATCAACCGGGCCGACGGCCAGATTGTGCCGCCGATGAACCCGGACTACAAACTGAGCTCCCTGACAATTCCGGCCGGCCAGAGCGTGAAGCGGAGCATTGTTTTGAATTCGATTTATCCCGTGCGCGAACTCGGGCTCTACCGCGTGCGCGCCATCATCTATTTCTCCGCGACGGAGAAGTATTACCAATCGCAACTCATCAACTTGGAACTGAGCGAGGGGAAAACAATCTGGCAGCAAACGGTGGGTGTTCCCGAGGGAGCGGAAGGGGCCGGGAGCACGCGCAAACTTTCGCTGCTTACCTTTCGCCAGTCTGAATACACGATGGTTTATGTGCGCATTGAGGACGTCGATAACGGAACCATTTTTGTGACGACGGCGCTCGGGCGCGTGATTGCAGGGCTGGAGCCTGATGCGCAGCTTGATATGCAGAACAACCTCCATGTTTTGCAGGTGGCCGGGGCCAAAACCTATCTTTATTCCTGCATCAAACTCAACGGCGATCTGCTGGCTCAAAATACCTATTATGCCGTCAAGACACGGCCCACATTGCGGAAGGACGCTTCGGGCATGGTGGGGGTTGTGGGAGGCGATTTGCAGCCGGAAGGCGCGGGCACAGACAAAATGAAAAAAGCCAACAAGCTTTCCGATCGGCCTGTTCAAATTCCGAAGGAATAATCCCAATTCCTTTTTCCTGATTCTCGTTCTCCCTCTCCAGCACTCTACCTATGCAGCGGCTTCCACTTATGGAAATCCGCCGGAGGCGCAGCATGGGTCGGCTTGGGAGCACGGTAGAGCGTCGCCATTGGCAAATGGTGCACGGCCATGGCCAGCGCCATTACGTCGTCGTCGTGCTTGCCGGGCAGCGCAGCCTCGCGCCCGTCCTCATGCACCACAAAACTCCCGAGTTCATCCATGACATGCGGATCAAATAAATCCAGCAGCGGATCCCCATCAATGGCCCGGCTGAGTGATCCCACCACCAGAGGCTTGGTCGCCGCGTTGCTCTGGAACCCGAGCTTTTCCAGCGGGGTTGCCTCTCCTCTCGACGCAGCCGTGCGCCGCTTAAAAAGCGGCATCCCCGCCCGGCGCAATCCCTCCAGGAGCGTCAATCCCATCGGCACCTCCACTCCGATCAGGCATCTTCCGTAATACTGGCAAAGCGCGATCACTTTTTCTTCCAGGATGTGCCAGTCATCAAAACACGGCGGACGCACGCGCGCGACAAGCATTGCGTTGCCGTATTCACCTTCCGGGGTTGCGTATCCCTGCCGCAAAACAAGAATGGAATGGCGGTCGGGATCACGGCTCTCCCGCGTTTGCTCGCGGCCCGTCGCGGTATCGCACCAAAGCAGGTAGCGGCCCTCCGCGCGCGGTTCCTCCCAGATCTGCGCCCAGCCGGATGCATGCGGCTCGAAGACCCTGCCCTCGCCGCCCGCGGCTTCGCTCAAAAAACCGTGGCGCGCAACCAGCGTGCCTTGCATCGCGCGCAGCCGCGTCATTCCAGCCATGGAAAACCGGGGCCGCCCGCTCGTGAGAAACGCCACCTTCTCGTCCTCCGGATATTCCTGATCGAACAGATCCTCGCGCCCGCCGCATTTCTGCGCCAGGGTCCAGCGCCGCCAGGCGATTTGCGCGGCATCCCACCCGAAGAGCGTCACGCCGCGCTGTTCCCGCTCGGAGAATCCCGGCGAGCCCCCGGCTTCCATGCGGCTGTCCTCGAATGCAAACCACGGGGCGAACACCTTGATCCAGCCGTTGCCGTGCTGTCCGGCGAGCGCTTGCTCCAGCGTCGCCGCGCCCTGCCAATGCTCATAAAACCAGCCTCCCGCGCCGTTGGCCGTCGTCTCCACAATCGCCACGCTCTGGGGAATATCGGCCAGGGAATTGAGCAGCGAAAGCATCGTTTTTTCCGCGCACTTCTCCCCGTCGTTTGCAAAATGCGCCGCCTCCGAAACGTGCAACACCTGCAATGTCCCGGAGCGCCCCGCGCGCGGATTCTCCGCGGTATCCCGGTCAATCCGGCTCCAGAGCCGCTCGTTGCGCAGAATGACCGCCGAGCTCGCCGTTGTCTCCCAATCGCTCGGCCACGGGAAATCATCGTTCTCCGCGTAGCGACAAGTCATCGCAAATAGATTGTCGGAATTTTTATAGCGATCGGCGATCTGCATCGCCCGCGAACGGAATCTTCGGCAATGGTGATACACAATGGCCGCGCTGACCGTGGAACTCCCTTTCTGGCGCGGCTTGAGGGCGAGGATGCGGCACGGCATTCCCTTTTCCATGCACCATTCATACACCTCCAAAATGTGCAGTTGGTATAGATTGGGATCGGGTGTCACCAGGCGCTGATCTTTGGTGAGAATCTTCGCGCAGGTCGCAAACCAAAGCGCCGCGCTATTGGCGATGGACGCGACGGCCGCCGTCTCTTCCGCACTCACCGATTTTTGTTTTTGTTTCCGGGGGGACCGAACACGGCGTTGTGCGCCGTCCTGTAAATCACTGCTCTCCATCCCACCCAACGTAAGCCGCCGCCGTCCACTGGCTACTGCAAGCCGGGCGCGCGGCGTAAGAAATCACGGTGTTCATTCGGTCCCGTTTTATTTACGGGAACGCCGCTCCATGATTAATAGAACTCCTTGATTTCCTTCATCATCCGCTTTACGTGGCGATAGTTTCTCATCGGCTTGAGCCGCTTGTAACTCGCCCACGGATCGCCCCATTGCAGCACCTCGATATGCACGCGCCGCACGCCCCAGCGGCACATCTCCTTGCGCGACGGTTTATAAAGATCGATGGTGTTCCGCCCCGCCAGCGCCCAACCATAGTCATCCACCTGGCAGAGTTCGCCGGTTTCCTGAATGCGCAATATCGTCCCGGCAGGCCAGCGTGCCCAGTCCGCCGCAATGCTATGGATTTTATCGTAGCGCAGCCGCGTCCCCAATGCCGACAGCGCCCCGTAGCGCCGGTGATCCCGTTCGGAATGCGTGTAAGCCGTCGTGCGGACCGTTTGGAAACGCGTGCGGGCAAGCGGCTTCTCATACGGAGGAAGCGAACGCATACACCCGGAAAGACACAACAAAGCAAGCAAAGGGGGGAGCAAGCGGGGCAGCATTGCAGTTGAGAATAGCAATTCCCGTGCGCACCGGCAATCTCTTTGCCCGAAACTCCGGCTTTCCGTTACCGGGCGAAAAGCCAATCGTTGTTGCGGGGAGCTTGCCAGGGAGGAATGATCCCCAACCGCTCCCACTCTCCCAACTTGCGCTCGCACGCCAGGCGCACGTCATCGTAACTGTCGTATTCCATGCGGCCCAATCCGCAGGTGTCCTGGTGCATGCGTTTGAACTTCCGTTTGGGCGCGCTGTTTTGCGTTGGTTCTTCCATGCGCCAAGGTGTAATACACCTGTGCCTTAAATGCAAAGCCGGGGCCGGGAAAACCGCGTCAAAATACCACCGCAAAGCTCCTGCGCTTTCCGCAGAATCTTCTCCTGGGCGTGATTAAAAGTGGTGCAGAATTTCTAAGGGGCGCTTGTATTTAGCGCCAAAGGCGCGGCGGCATATCAGCCTGGGGCAGCGCCCCAGGACTTTTCAGAAAGATAGGCTCAGGGCTGAA
>CAIYQA010000032.1 GCA_903928175.1 uncultured Spartobacteria bacterium
ATAACCGGAATTGGAATGCGGAGTCAATCGCGGATTCCCAACGCTTGCGGTTGCTCCGGTCACGGCAGGCAAACCGCTCTCCAGAGTAAAAGCTGAACGCTATAGCAATGGAATGAAACTCAGCGAAAAACCGCTCGGACCAACAGATTTCTCGGAGCTTCTCCCCGGTGGAGCTACATTCGGTGAAAATAATTCTACGAGAGCGATCATCTATCCCTTGGCGGATGGTGACGGAAAAATAAGGATATGTTGTAAGTTCCGTTGTAAGTATGGCAACATATCCAATGTAAATCGCTGAAAATCAACAATGTGGAGGCGAGGGGAGTTGAACCCCTGTCCTTCAAATCGAAGCCACCCGCTTCTACATGCGTATTCGGCCTACTATTTAGAACGCCGACTGCGGGCCAACGCGCGACCGTCGTTCGAGTGTCCACGAAATGATCTCACCCTTGGACGCGGTCACCCCGTCCTCGGGCCAGCCTGCTGGCGTCGTTTCCGGCTGTAGCAGGCGTCCGGCCGGAAACGTCGCGGTTATTTAAGCCGCGAGAGCGAGTTCTTCAGTCTCTGCATTTATTTGTTTGGTCCGGTTTTTTACGAGGCCAACGAACCATCCTCGGCATGCGACGTGAGTCTCAAACTTGGAGTCGAAACCAGTACGCCCCCTTACTTTACAAGGCTCATTCTACCCCCGTTTCCCCCAAACGCAAGCGCCGCCACGCCGGGGTTCGGTCCGCCTTTAACGGTGCGGGAGGGTTTAAGTTGCAAAAAAACCGACACGGCACTTGCTTCTCTCCCCGGTCCACGCCATGAATCCAGGCATGCTCTCCAAGCGTTCGTTGCCGGATTTCACCTGGGTTTTCGCGCTCGCTCTTGCGGTGCGCTTGCTGGTGCTGGGCCGGTTTGGCGCATCGGCTTATTTCCTGCCCACTTCGGAGGACATGAAATTCTACGCCGATTGGGGCCAGCGCATTGCCGCCGGGCATTGGACGGATCACCGCGCATTTTACGGGCTGCCGGGCTACCCTTTTCTATTGGGGGGGATTTTTGCGTTGATCGGGTTCGACCCTTTTTTTGTTGGGATCTTGCAGGCGTGCTCGGAAGCCGCCATCGCGGCGCTGCTTTTTCAAATCGCCGCGTGGGCGTTCCCGGGGCCTCGCGCCCGCGTGATGGGCGCGCTGGCCGCGCTGGGTTGGACATTTTTCCAACCGGCGCAGGCGTTTTCCGTGATCCTGATGCCCACCACCTGGGCCGTCCTGACGTTCTGGGGCGTCTTTTTCTGGAGCGCGCGCACGGCGAGCCGTTCGCTTTGGCGCCCGTGGCTCGGGGTGGGGCTGCTCACCGGGCTTGTGGCGACCCTGGTGGCCACGGTCTTGTTCGTGCTGCCGATTCCGGTTGCGGCGGCGGTGCGCAATCTCCGCAAGCCGGGCGCGATCCTGGCGGCGACCGCCTGTTTATTGAGTGGCGTTTTCCTGGGGACTTCCCCGTGCTGGCTCCACAACTATTTTGTCGCCGGGGAACCGGTGCTGCTTTCGGCCCACAGCGGGCTGAACTTCTGGGTGGGCAACAACCCCGTGGCCAACGGTTATCCCAAGCTGCCGCCGGGGCTGCGGGCCAGCCAGGCGGGGATGCTCAAGGATTCCATCCGCATCGCGGAAACGGCGGCGGGGCATCCGCTCGGGCGCGCGGAAGTCTCCCGCTACTGGTCCGCCCAAGCCAGCGCTTACATTCAGGGGCATCCGCGCGCCTGGCTCGGGTTGATGGCCACCAAAATGAAAAACCTCTGGAATACCGCGCAGTATGACGATTTGAGCATCATCACGCCGCTCTGGGAGGAAGGGGTGCTCACGCCGGGCCTGCGGTTCGGCTGGGTGGCCGTGGCCGCAATTCCGGGGCTGTTTTTGGCGTGGCGTCGATTCCCACGTTCCCGCTGGATCGCGGCGGCGGTGTGCCTCCACATGGCGGCTTTGCTCCCGGTCTTTGTGACCGAGCGCTACCGGCTGGCGGCGGTTCCCGGCCTGCTGCTGCTCGCCGCGTGCGGGCTCTCCGAACTCCAGGAAGCGCTGGCCTCGCGCGATTGGAAGCGCCTGGGGGCCGGGCTCGGCGTCGGCGCGTTGGCGTTCCTCCTCGTCAACCTTCCCCAGCACGAGACCTCCCTCTTGTGGCTCGACACCTACAACAGCGGCCTCAAGGCGCTGGAAACCGGCGACATGCCCCGCGCCCGCGCGAAACTGGAGCGCTCCCTCGCCTACGCGCCTGAGAACGCCGAAGTCAACGCGTCGCTGGGCAACTACTGGCTGCATGCCAGCGATTTCCCGCGCGCGAAAGGGTTCTACGAGCAGGCGCTCCGGCTCGATCCGCAAACGCTGGGAGCCTTGAATAACCTCGCCTTACTGGAAATGACCGAAGGCCACTTTGCCCACGCCAAAGAACTGCTCACCGCCGCGCTGCGAATCGAGCCGGACGACGCCCATCTGCTGGAGTTGCTGGCCTATTGCGAGGGCAAGTTGCAAATCCCTCCCGCGCCGACACGGTAACCTGCGCCGCAGGCGCAGGAATGCCGGGGAGCGCACGCGTCTCGCGTGCTGGCAAGGGCGTCCCGCCCTTGCGGACTTCTTTCGCCGGGCTGAACAAGGCGGCTTTGAGGGGAAAACTCTTTGGGCAGCCCACAGGAAAGTGCGTTGCGGCGGGACGCCGCAACCAGCAGCCGGGACGGCTGCGCTCCCCGGAATGCGGCGGCTTCGCACCGTCCGCCCCTTTTCCCGTGCCCTATATTTTGTGCCGGATGCCGCGAATGGATTCGGAGAGTTTGCGCAGGCCCAGTTCCAGGCGCGTTTTGATGGTGCCCAGCGGGGTTTCCGTCGCCAGGGCGATCTCGCGCTGGCTCATCCCTTTGAAGAATGCCATTTCAATGGCCTGCCGCTGAAAGGGGGGAAGCACGTCGATTTTCGCCTTGAGAAAAGTGCGCATATCTTCGAGGTGGATGTCGTCCTCGATCCGGTTGTGCACCCAAGCCTCCGGTTGGCGATCCGTCGTCACCTCAAAACGGTCTTTGGCCCGGCAATACGCCTGCCGTTTGCGCAGCCGATCGATGGCACGACGGCGCGTCAAAGTCACAATCCATCCGAGCGGCTTGCCCTTGTCGGACGAATAGTTTTTGGCCTGTTGCCAAACCTGCATAAACACTTCCTGTAACAGATCGTCCGCCTCGGCTTCGTCATGAACCACCCGGATCGTGAGCGCCTTGAGGATGGACGCGTAACGGTCGTAAAGGGTGGAGAGGGCTGCGGCGTTGCCGCGGGCGATGGCTTGCATCAGCGCTTCGTCGCTGATGGCACCCTGCTCCACCGCAGGCGTGGGAAGAGGGACGGTCGGCTCGTTTTCGGCGAGCGCCTCATCAAGGGGTTCTACTTCAGATAAATCATGGATGGTGTCGAGCATTGGCGTTCCTTTCGGTTGCTCATGAGCCTAGAAGCCTGCGGGGAGTACCACAATCGGAGCCCCCCCGTTGGCTTCGGGGGAGGAACAACGATGCCCGTCTACGTGTTGGCCCGGTGAGAAAACCGCCTGTGAATAACTTGTGGATAGCAGGCGAGCATCCTGTGTAATCCCGGCGAATAAGTCGGCAAGAGCTGCCCTTCTATTTGTACGCTCCCTCTCATTAACACCGGGCTTTTAGCCCGGTGTCAGGGCAGGGTTGGCTCAGCCGTTTCAACGGCTTTTATGAATGAGGCAAGCCGTTGAAACGGCTTTACGCTCCGAGTGGTTACCTCACCGGGCTAAAAGCCCTGTGTTA
>CAIYQA010000033.1 GCA_903928175.1 uncultured Spartobacteria bacterium
CAAAAACGAGGCGGCGAATCGTCCTCGTTGTCTTCAATCTGTCGCTTGGGCCGATGATGTTTTTGTGGTCGATTCCGCGAGCACCGACGGCTCGCAGCAGATTGCCCAGGAGCATGGGGCCAAGGTGGTGCAGTTCGATTTCAACGGCATCTGGCCGAAAAAGAAGAATTGGGCGCTGGAGAATCTCCCGTTCAAATACGAATGGGTTTTCATCCTCGACGCCGACGAGGTTCTGCCTCCCGAAGCGGAAGCCGAGATGCGCGCCATCGCCACGGACCCGTGCCATCCGGTGGACGGATACTGGATCAACCGGCGTTTCATGTTCATGGGGAAATGGCTCAAGCACGCCTATTATCCCAATTGGAATCTGCGCCTCTTCCGGCACCGGCTGGGGCGCTATGAAAAATTGACCAACGTGGCCACCCACAGCGGCGACAACGAAGTGCACGAGCACGTGATTGTCGAGGGCAAGACCGGGTTCCTCAAATGCGAGATGGACCATTACGCGTTCCCCTCCGTGGATGTGTTTGTGGAAAAACACAATCGCTACTCGAATTGGGAATCCCGCGTGGCGCTGGACCGCTATTTGCAATCGAGCGAAAGCCGGCTGCAAAAAGGCAACGTCGGCATCCGGCGGCGGCTCAAGCAAATTTCCCATCAATTGCCGTTCCGCGAATGGCTGCGTTTTTTCTACGTCTATTTCTGGCAGCGCGGTTTCCTGGACGGGCGCGAAGGGTATTATTTTGCTCGGCTGCATGGGTTTTATGAATTTTTGAGCGTCGCCAAGACGCATGAATTGAAAAAGCAGAGCGCTCTCGCTGAGCAGCGGGAAAAATAGTATGTCTTCTCCCGAAACCACCCCGAGTTATCACCGCATCCTCGGCGTCTGCTTCTTTAACGGTCCGGCGCAAAAGGCGGTGGAGATCGGGGTGCGCGGCGGGTTGGTTGTGGTTCCCTCGGCCCCCGTGTTGCTGGCAATGGTGGAGGATACCTCGACCTGCGAGGCGTTGCTGCACAGCGATCTGGCGATCACCGACAGCGGGTTGATGGTGCTGCTGTGGCGGCTTCTCAAGGGCGAGCGCCTCCAGCGCGTTTCCGGCTTGGAATACCTGAAATTGCTTTTGGACGAACCGCAGTTGAAAGCTCCCGGCGCGCTGTTTTGGGTGATGCCTTCCGTGGAGACGATGGAGAAGACGCTGCGCTGGCTGAACAAAGAAGGTTTCCCGACCACGCCCGAGGATTGCTACCTTGCGCCGCGCTACGGAGCGGGCCGGGTCGCCGACCCCGCCTTGCTGGAAATCGTGAACACACGCAAACCGTCGCACATCATCATGGCCATTGGCGGAGGCGTGCAGGAAAAGCTCGCGTATTATTTAAAAATGGGAGCGTGTTACCGTCCCTCGCTGTACTGCACGGGGGCGGCCATCGGCTTTCTCACCGGCGACCAGGTGCGCATTCCAGACTGGGCGGATCGCCTGTTCCTGGGCTGGTTTTTGCGCTGCCTGCACACACCGGGCCAGTTTGTGCCCCGCTATTGGAAAGCGCGGAAGCTGGTTCCGCTGCTTTTCAAATACCGCGAACGCTGCCCCGGCAAGAGGGTGGATTCATGTGAAGTGACCGTAAGGCAATAAAGCCCGCTGTTGCTTCCCGTTCCCGCCTCACTTGCTGAGGACGACGCACCAGGGAACCTGTTCCTTGAATGCCTTGAACGCCTTTTCGTAGTCGCCGTAGCCGGTGACGGCGAACTCGACCGTTTGCTGGCCGAGGTTGCGCTGGCCTTGCAAGGCGCGGTTGATGCCAAACATGTCCTGAAGAAACGCGTCTGCCGCCTCGGAGCTGCCTTCGCTATGGCGGCAATAGAAGACAAACACCGGGCCGCGCGGCGTTCTGAATTCCCAGCAATTGAAAACCATTTGCCCGCCGGGGACGCTCAAGCGGGTGACCGGGTGGGTTGCCTTGAGGGGCATTCCCGCAGAAGGGAAGCAGATGTCCGGGGTGTGCATGGGCGCCCATTGGCTGGTTCCTTTGACGCCGCCGCCAAATTTGAGCAGGGAAAGCGTCCATTCCGAGCCATCGCCTTCACTCCAGCGCCCGCTTTGTCCGTCAGTGCACAAGGTAATATCGCGCACCCGGTTGGGTATTTCGATGGAGGTGTAGGTCGGCTTTGCCTTGGGCCAACGGATTTCCACATGCCGCGCCTCGGGGGTTTTGGCATCGTGTATCCGGTACCAGGCTTCCGTTCCCACAACCGTGAGGAGGAACCCGGCGGTGAGCGAGGCCGCCATCCAGGTCGGAATTTTCCGCAACGCGGGCGGGGGACCGCTGCCGTCGGATTTGACTTTCCCCCCGATTTCATTCGCCACCCAGATCATGATCCCGAGGGAGACCAACAGAATGGACCAACCTGCGTTATCATGCCACTGCTCAAAGTTGGTCATCCCATTGCGGAGGCAGACCAGAGAGAGGATCAAGATGCGGACGATATTAAAGGCGAGCGAGAGGAATACTCCCAGGCCCACCATGAAAAACCGGAGCCACATGCGCATCCGCCGTTCTTCGCCCAGGAAGACCGCCACCATGAACAGGGATTGGAGCGAGTTGATTCCGCTGCACGCTTCACTGATGCCGATGATGCCCCGGCTCAAGACCACCAGGTTCCCGCTTTTCAACGCGGGGATGCCGAACAGGTGGAGCACTTCCACCGAGGCGCCTGCGACAAACCGGCTGAGCGACTGGATCATCCATTGCTCGGGCGTGAGCGGGAGTTTCACGGCCACGAAGATGAAAAAGATCGGGACGATCATTTGTCGCGACAGCTTCCAGCCACCCATCAGCGCCAGGAGGGCGAAGGAATAGGCGACCACCAACACGGTCAACCCGTAGCCGGGCACGCTCCAATGCGTGGTCGCCTGCCGGATGAACCAGAGGGGGGCGATCAGCGATGCAAACAGAACGGTGGCTCCGCTGGCGCCAATCCCGTTCGTCCGCTGCCGGTGGGCAAGCGAATTCCAGCGCAGAAAATACAAGCGCAACCCGAGGGGAACCACCAGCCAGCCATATTGGTATTGGGGGGAATAAGTCCAGAAAACCTGCAAATACGAGATCAACATTCCCCACGGGAGAAGAACGGCGGCCCAAGTGAGGATCCGGTTGATGCTAAAAACCGAGAGGTCTTGCGTCAGGACGTCCCTTGGAGGCTGGGTCGGCGGGTTCTCGGCGGGCATTTTTAGTATCTTATCGGAAAAAGTTGGCTAATCCATTAGATTATTCCGGGCACCGGGCATCCGGTGAATTTCAGCCAGGCGAGGCTCCGCCGCATGGCTTCGTTAAAAGGAACCCCGGGCTGGTAGCCCAGGACGGTTTGCGCTTTTTGCATCGGCAGCCGCCATTCGCATTGCTGGAGCAGGCTGAGTTCCTCCGTCGTGACGCAGGCTGTCGCGAGGGAAGGAAGCGTCCAGGCGTTTCCAGCGGGCGTTTCCTGCCAGTTTGCGAGGACGACTTTGGTGAGGCGCTTGAGCTTGCTTGGGATCAGCGGCAGAAGCTTTTGCGTGACCGGCAGCGAGGTGATCGCGCCCACGCGCTCTTTGAGCGGACGCGCAAAGGTCGGGGGCTCGATGGACCGCACGCTCTCCATTCCGACGCCGAGCGCATCGGCAATGCACTGGTAAAAGGCGCGCCAGGTCACCAACTCCGCGTCGCCAACGAGAAAGACTTCGCCTGCCGCTTGGGGAACCGTGAGCGCAAGCTCCACCGCTTGGATGAGGTTATCCACGTAAATCCCATTGCAAATCGCTTCGCCCCCGCGAATCAGGCACGCGCTGCCGTCCAGCAACTGCCGGGCGGTATCGGTGATCCAGCGCGAACGCGGTCCATAGACTACCGAGGGGCGCAGCATGGAGACTTCCACGGAGCCGGATGCGCTCAAGCGGTTGAGGATGCGTTCCGCGCGGACCTTGGCGGTGTTGTAGGCCATCGCGTGGCGTTCATGCAGTGGCGAGGTTTCGTCCGTCGAAGGCGGCGGAGCCTGCCCGTGCACCGAGGCTGAACTGAGGACCACAAGCCGCCGCACGCGTGCGGTTTCGGCGGCGCGGTAGATCGATTCCGCCATGCGCTCGATCTGGCCCGGATCGCCGATGGCCGCATGCACCACGGCGTCGCACCCCTCAAAGGCTTTGGCCAGCGCGGCAGGGTCCATGACATTGCACACCTGCCACGGCAGGTCGAAGCGGGCCATCACGGCAAGGCTGCTGTAGGAGCGGACGACCGGGACGACCTCGAACGAGCCCTCCAGCAGCCATTTCTCCATCATGCGGGTTCCGACGAATCCACTGGCTCCGACAAGGGCGATTTTCATTGAACTCCTCCTTCCGACAGGCGACAGGCCGCTTCCGCTTCGCGCGGGGTCAACCACGGCTGGGCCATCAACCGCCGGTTCGCGTAACATTGCTCAATCAAACGCAGCGAGCGGACCCCTTCTTCGCCCGGGATGCGCAGCGGTTCGCGGCCCTGCATCGCGGCGGCCACATTGCAAATCTGCTCGATAAAACTTTGCGGGTTGGTGCGCGCGACGCGCCCGGAGCGGAGCCGGTCCTCCCCGCGCGAGGCATTTTGCAGGCTGCCAGAAAGCAGCGTCGGCATTCCGTCCGCCATGATTTCCAGATGCTGGGCCTCATTCACTTTGTAGCGCACCACGCCGCGCTCGAAGTAAAAAAGATATTCGTTGCGGGTCTGCCAATCCCGGCTCAGGCGCACTTCGCCGCGCGCGCCGTTGCGATAAGTGAGTTCGATTCTGCAATTGGCTTCCTGTCCGCCCATGGCGTCGTCCTCATAGCGCACGGCCTCGGGTTCATCGAGCCACCAAAGCAGGAGATCGAGCACATGCACCCCGATATCCAGGAGCACGCCGCCGGGAGTCACGGATTTGCGGAAAAACGAATCGCTTGCAGCCTGCCACCCGAACTTGCCGCCCTCTTCGATCGTGAAGCGCTGCAATTTACCGAGCGATTCCTTCTCGATGAGCCCCTTGAGAGCTTCGCAGGCCGGGAAAAAGCGTTTATAGAGCCCCACGGCCAGCAATGAACCGCTTGCTCGCGCCGCCGCGACCATCGTTTCGGCCTCGGCCACGGTGCTGGCCATCGGCTTCTCGCAGAGGACCGTCGCGCCGCTTTTGAGCGCGTGGATTGTCGCCGGTGCATGGAATTTCGGAGGGGAGGCGATCACCACCAGGCGCGATGCGAGCGGCAGGTTGGCAAGGTTCGCGACTTTGGCGGCTTGGGGAAAAAGTTCGGCAAGCGGTTCGATATTGGCAGGGGCGGGGTCCACGAGCGCCTCCACTTTAAGCAGGCCACTGGCTTCGAGCGCCACGAGCGAGGGGGCGTAAAAAAATCGGCTTACCGCGCCGCAGCCGACCAGAACCACTGAAATCGAATCATTGCCCATGAGTTTTTTATGCGTTGGTGAGTTTGGATTCCAGCGCCGCATGTATAACATCGGGATTGAATTCCGTCTGCGCAAAACGGGTGACAAGTCGCGATTTTTTGCTCCAGGCGGCTTCGCTTTTCAACTGCTCCACAAAAGCGGCCACTGGGTTGGATTCGGCTGCGGGAAGATAATCCGGGTAGTTCTCCCGGCGCGCCCAAGCTCCGATGGCGCTCGTTTCCGGCGCGACGAGCAGCGTGGGCAGGCCGGTGTGCGAGAACTCCGCAAATTTACTCGGGAAACTGGTGGTGATCCAGGGCATCTCCTCCACCCGCTCGCAATAGCTCACCAGCAAAGCCGCCGCCGTGGAGCTTACAAAATCAAGCGCCTCGCGGTTGGTGGCAAAGAGGTCGCGGCACTCCACCGGTTCCGTTGCGCACAACGCTTCCAGTTCGGGCGTTTTGCGGGAGAGGAGAAGCAGTCTGCCGCCAGCGGCGTCAATGGCCCGGGCCAGCTTGCGAAAGAGCGGGATTTGCGCCGGGTAACTGTAGCCCGCATAGACAATGAGAGGGCGCTGGACGAGCTCCGCCCGCCAGCGGGCCGGGGTGGCGCACCCTTCCGGGATCGGCATCAGCACGTTCTTTTTTGCGGCGGGGAGGTCGTATTTGTCGGCGAGTTCCGGCGAGACAAACCAAATCTGATGCGCGCTTTTTAAGATCCAATGTTGGCGGCGCAAAACCGGTTCGACATTCTCGCGCGGGAATTCGGGAAAATCGGGGGGGTAATCATGCACGATCACCGAAAGCGGCGCGCCGCAACGCTTCGCGTAATGGGCCGCGACCTCGGAATGCAGTTCGCTGTAGAGGCTCATGTACGTGAGGACCGCCTGCGGGGGGTGTGCAAAAAACCCGGCGCATTCGCCCGCCCACAGACGCATGCGCACGCTGCGCAGGAGCGCGTTGTCGGGCCGGAACGGAGGCCACCAAGGCTTGCGCAGACTCAGGTGGTGAAGGGGCCAGCCTTGGGCGTTGTTGGCGGATTGCCCGCTTTCGCCGACAACCGACACCTTCCAGCCGTTCGCCGAGAGCCGCCGCAAATGCCGCAGCAGGATGATGGGGCTCCCTGTTCCGAGGTCCGGCGTCTGGCCAAAATAGACAACGTGCGGAGCGGTCATTCGTTCAGAAGTGTTCCTGCGAAAAAAGTCCCTTGATGCCGGATTTGAGTAGCGAGAGCGTCCACCGGATATGGCCCACCGACGGTTTGCGGAAAAAAGTCGGCAACTCCCGCAGGGCGACCTTCAAATCCCGGAACGGTTTATGCCGGGTGCGGTAATGACGCCTTGCGTTGCGAAGAATCTCCTTTTTCCTCGGATCGTCGGTTGCGTAGTTGTCCCATTTTTCGCGAAATACGGTGTATGCGTTTTGCACACGATCACATTGCTGGGTGACTGACGCTCCGTGCACGCGCTTGAGGTAGAGGCGCTCCGGCAGGTAATGGACCGTTCCTTCGAGCGCCATCTGGCAGAACATGTCGGTGTCTTCCTGGGCCGAAAAACAACTCAGCTTTTTCTCCCAACCTGTCGTCGCCTGGAACACCGAGCGGCGGTAGAGGGCAAACGGCCCCTGGCCGGTCGCGCAAAAGAATGTCACAAACGGAGTCTCGCGTTCTTCGTCGGAAAGCGCGCGCGGCAGAAAGCTGCCGGGAACCCAGCGACTGCGCTTGGCGGAACCGTAAGCCCGCCCCTCGGCATTGACCTCCTGGAACTGGCACCCGAGTAGGCAGACCTCGGGATGGGCATCCAGGTAATCGCTCATCAAGCGCAACGCCCCGGGGACGAGTTGATCGTCGCTATCCAGGAAAAAAAGATATTGGGCGTCCGCGGAAATCTGGGCCGCGCCGAGATTGCAGGCACACGCTCTCCCGGCGTTCTCCTGCCGCACCCCGCGGATGCGCGCATCCTGCAAACAATGGCGTTGGATGATTTCTGGCGTCGCGTCCCTGCTGCCATCATCGACGAGGATCAATTCCCAATCCTGCGTATCCTGGGCCAGAACACTTTCAATGGTCTTTTCAAGAAATGCGCTGGCGTTGTAGCAGGGGACGATAACGGAGATTCTTGCCATACGGCTAAAGGGGTTTTGCGACTATCCCTCGTTTCAGGGAAGGCAGTCAAGGCAAGAAGAGGGTTCACCACGGAGGAGGGTGTGATTAAAGTTGGTGAGTGATTGAGTGGGTTTGTATTCAGCGCCAAGGGCGCGACCCCATACCAGCCTGGGCTGGAGCGCAGCGAAGGCCCAGGACTCTACGTCCCCAGCGTGCCAGGGCTGAAGGCCCGCACCATCCGCGCCTGCAATGGGATGGTGCGGGCTTTCAGCCCTGACTCATTCTTTTCCCGATACCTGGGGCGTTGCCCCAGGCTGGTATAGGCCGCGCCTTTGGCGCTTCGGATCGAGGCTTTTTTACTCACCACTTTTAATCACACACCACGGAGGACACGAAGAGCACGGAGGAAGAGGACGGGTAAAACTCGTTCCTTCCTTGTTTCCAACCAGGCGATTGGGAACGAGGGCACAAGCACGATGGTCTCTTTTTCCTGATTTCCTGATAAATTTCAGGGATATTTACCGGGCGCAAGATCGCAGGGTGAAATTTGTTCTCTGCGTCCATTTTCCTTTTTCTTTAGGGAGCGGCAGTTCATATTTGCGCAAAACGGGTCCGTCCCGCGACTTCCAACTCATGAACTCCCCGCAAAGCTTCAGCCATGCCGCTCGTTAGCATCTGCATCCCCGCTTACCGCGCCGAGAAATACCTCCCGCAGGCGCTGGAGTCGGTGCGCAAACAGACTTTCCAGGATTGGGAGTTGATTGTGACCGAGGACGGCTCAAAGGATGGCGCGGAAGCTCTCGTAAACGCCTTTGCGCAGTCGGTCTCCCAACCGGTCCGCTACCAGCGCCATGAACAGAACCAGGGGTTGCCTGCGACGCGCAATACCGGGATTTCCGCCAGCAGCGGCGCATTGATCGCCCTGCTCGATGCAGACGATTGCTGGGAGGCGCACCATCTGGAGACGACCGTGGGCAAGCTGTTGGAAACAGTCGGTGACCTGGCACATTCGGGCTCCATTCTTTTCGACAGCGACACTGGCCGGGAGATGGAAACGCGGGCTCCCGGCGCCGAGAGTATCGCACGTTTTCCGATTTCGCTGTTCGAGGGGCAATATGTCATCCAGCCCTCTTCGGTTGTATTGCGCAAATCTCTTTGGGAACGGGCCGGGGGATTCGATCCGACGTTTCGCTACGTCGAGGACCGCGAAATGTGGCTGCGCTGCGCCCGGGCTGGCGGGCGGTTTGTTTTCACAGGCGCGAACACCTGCCTGTATCGCAAACACGGCGAGGCGCTCTCGACGCATTCGGCGGAAATGGCCATCGCCTGCGCACGGGCGTTTGAAAAGCAAATCGACTGGGCGGCAATCCCGGAGACGCTGCGCCGTCGTTCCACAGCGCAGGCGTGGATATCCGCCGCCCGCATTTTGCAACGCGCGGAGCCGCGCAGGGCAGGGGATTATCTGCTGCATGCGTGGCGTGCATCGCGCGCGCCGCATCTGCTGGCGTGGGCAGGGGTGCTGCGGTTCTATGCTTTCGTGACAAGGAGATAAACCATGGGGCTCGCATATTGCATCCTGGCGCACAAGAACCCGACGCAAATCGCCCGGCTCCTGCGCGCCATTGCGCACCCCGACAATGTCTGCCTCATCCATTACGACAAGCGCGCGCCGCAGGGTGAGCATGCGGCGCTGGCCCGCATCGCGCGCGAATCCGCCAATGTCCACCTCCTTCCCTCGCGCTCCATTTTATGGGGCCGCTACAGCGTGGTCGGCGTGCAACTGAAAGGGATAAGGCGTTGCCTCGCATTGGGGGGACGCTGGTCACACTTCATCACCCTGAGCGGACAGGATTTTCCCCTCAAATCCCAGGCGGAAATGGTCGCGGAACTGGAAGCGGCTGGGGCGACTTCCTTCCTGAGCTTTTTCGATCCCTCCGTCGAACCGGTTTGGAAAAACCTCGCGGACCGGACCGGCCGGGTTTACCTCGAATCCCCGCTGCTCGAATCGCTCTTGAAAATCCCGTTCCTCGGCAGGCAAATCCGGCGGCTCTGCGGCTGGACGGATCGCATGCCTTTTGTGCCGTGGAAGAAGCGGGAGGTTCCCTCGTGGTTCCGCTACATGGGAGGTTCCAACCATGTGATTCTCTCCCGCGCAGCCGCTTCCCATCTTGTCAACGATCCCAAGGCGCGGCGGATCATCCAATGGTTGAAATACTCCGGGATTCCTGACGAAAGCCTGTTCCAAAGCGTGCTCCTCAACAGTCCGCTTGCGGCCTCGGTCGTCAACGATGACCGCCGTGCAATTCGCTGGGAAAGCCAGGGTTCGCCCAGCCCCATCACCTTCACCCGCGCCGACCTTCCGTGGCTGCGCGAGGCGCGCCAGCAGGGGAAACTGTTCGCGCGCAAATTTGACTCCGGGCTGGAGGACGAACCGCTCCGCACGCTCGAGAAGGAGATCGGTTTATGAAACACGTGGCCATTTGCAGTGCCTGCAATCAAACCTACCTGTTCGGCGGCGCGGTGGCGCTCGTTTCCGCGGTTCTGCACGCTCCGCGCGACGCGCATTGCCGCGTCTATTTGCTGGATGGCGGCATCGGAGACGATTCCTGGCGCAAACTGGAACAAACGCTGGCTTCCCTTGGGCGCTCTTGCGAGTTGATCCGATTGCGCCCGGATTTGAAATATTTTGACGGGTTCCCGAAAATTTACGGTTCCAGCGTGATGACCTATGCGCGCCTGGCGTTGCCGGAGATGATCACCGAAGATCGGGTGCTTTACGTCGATGCGGATTTGTTGGTTCAAGCGGATTGGGAGGCGCTGTGGGCGATGTCTTTGGACGGGGCGGTAATCGCGGCGGCCACGGATGTGCTCACCAAGACCCTGGGCGGGGAGCAACTGAATTTGGAAAAATTCAACCTCGACGCAAACGCCCCCTATTTCCAGGCCGGTTTCTTCATCATGGATCTCAACAAATGGCGGGACCTTGAGATCAGTGGCAAAACCATGACCTATCTTCGGGAGAACCCCGAGCATTGCCATTATTGCGATCAAAGCGCGCTCAATGTGGTGCTCCATGACTGCTGGAAAATGCTGCCCCGGGGCTGGAATACGCCCGGTTATTGGGCGGATCAGCAAGTGGAAGGCAGCAGTCTTTGCGACCCCGTCCTGCATTTCAACGGCCCCCTCAAACCTTGGTATTACGGAATGCACACCAGCCCGAGTGCCAGGATTTTCTACAGCTACCTGGACCGGACCGCATGGAAGGGATGGCGTCCCAGCGGATTTCGTTTTGCCTGCAAAATGGTGAAATACAGAATCGGCCAATTATTCAACGCCCTGCGCGGGTTGCTGCGCCGCGGATAAAGCAAATCAGGAAACCAGGAAGCCAGGAAAAAATAAAGGCGCTGGGTATTCCTTGGGTTTATACTTTTTCGATGTTTCTTTTCCTGGTTTCTTGGTTTCCTGATTATCCCTTCTCCTCAATTCCTGAGTCCTGATTGTTATAACGTGAAATATTCATCCGCCAAAACGCCCATCCACTCGGTGACGCTTGCGGAATTGCAAGAGCGCTTCCAGGAAATGGGCCAGCCCGCGTACCGGGCCAAGCAGGTTCTGGAGTGGCTCTATGCCAAGCGCGCCGGGTCGTTCGCGGCGATGAGCAACCTCCCGGCGGCGTTGAGGGAACATCTCGACGCCGCCTTCGGTTTTGAAGTGCCCGAACTCGTTCGCAAGACCGGGTCGGAGGACACGACCCAGAAATTTCTCTTCAAGCTCGCCGACGCTTCCCTGATCGAGACGGTGCTCATCCCGGCCTCTCCGGCGCTTTATGGAGAAGGCTCGGACCGCCGCACTCTCTGTGTTTCCTCGCAGGTCGGCTGCGCCTACGGCTGCAAATTTTGCGCGAGCGGGCTCAGCGGTTTCTCGCGCCACCTGCACGCCGGGGAAATCATCGACCAGTTTCTGCGCGTGGAGGATCTGAGCGGCGAGCGCGTCAACAATATCGTCTTCATGGGAATGGGCGAGCCGCTGGCGAATTTTGACAACTTCCTGCGCGCCGTCACGATCTTGAATGCGCCGTGGGGAATCGGCCTCGGCGCGCGGCACATGACCGTCTCCACCAGCGGGCTCGCTCCGCAGATCCGCGCGCTGGCCGCCCAACCGCTGCAAATCCGGCTCGCCGTCTCGCTGCACGGAGCCACCGACGCCGTGCGCGACCAGATCATGCCGGTGAACCGCAAATATCCGCTGGCCGAACTGCTCGACGCCTGCGACGAGTATTGCCGCCGGAAAAGCCAGCGGATCACCCTGGAGTTTATCTTGATCGAGGGGATCAACGACAGTTTGGAGCAAGCGGCGGAGATGGGGAAGATTGCGCGCCGCCTCGAAGCCAAGATCAACTGCATCCCTTACAATCCCGTGGAGGGGTTGCAATGGAAGCGGCCCTCATTGCGTCGTCAGGAGGCGTTCATGGCCGCGCTGGAGCGGACAGGCGCGGATGCAACCATCCGCCGCGAAAAGGGCGGGGACATCGATGCCGCGTGCGGCCAACTGCGCTTGCAGGTGAGCCGGGAGGAGAATTAGAGCATTTTCGTTTGACGTTGTCGCATGGATTGTGCGCTGAAAGCGCAAGGGAAACCAGCCCAGGGCAGAGCGCAGCGTCGCCCTGGGTGCCGCGCAACAACCGGTTGCGCCCTGCAAGGGCGCTGGTAAGGGGGAGC
>CAIYQA010000034.1 GCA_903928175.1 uncultured Spartobacteria bacterium
ACGCATACCCAGGGCGCTGCCCTGGGCTGGTTTACTCAGCCCCTTCGGGGCGAGAGGAGTGCGACAAATTAAACCGAAACTAGACTAGCGCGAATAGATCTGCTTGTTCTCCTCCAAATCCTTCACCACCGTGCAGAGATAAACCGGCTCTTCGTGCACTCCGTCATATTTGCTGATCCGCGATTTATTCACGACCCGGAACCCATAGCGCTCGAACATTTTGAACCCCCGGCGACTCTCGAAGGTGACCATCTGGCCATACACCTTTTTTTCGCCGTTCGCATGCAGATAGGCGAGATAGGCGTCCATGATCGAGCGCGTGGTGGCGATATTGCGTGCCTCGGCGAGCAGGTTGATGTGGAAATGGGCGCAGCTACGCGGCGCGGCGGGGACTTCCCTCCAGGCAGTGGAGACGATCCACTTTACAAACGCCTTGGAAGCCGCGTTGTAGCGGCGGTAGCGAAGAATGCCGCGCAGGAAGATGCTCGCGTTCTGGTACACGTTGTAAACCTGCTGGCGCAACGGAAAGCGCGAACCGAGCAGATAGCCGGCAATCTCCCCCTCGATGAGCAGCACGAAGGACGACTCGGGCTCCCAATCGGTGTAATAGGCCGTCAGGTAATCGGCGAAGAGTTCGCGGTCCTCAAACACCGGGTCGATGGGGTTGCCGAGAAACCCGGTCTCGCAGCAAAGCTGCCGCACGCGGGCGCGGTCGGCCCGCTGGAATTTGCGAATCTCAAACTGGCTGCGCTCAGACATCGCCCTTTTTGTAGGCGTTGATCGCCTCGCGGTAAATCCCAAAGAGCCGCTCGAACACGAGGTCCCAGGAATACCGGGAACGAACGGTCTCGCTCGCGGCCCGGCCCTCGGCGCGGAGGTCCCCCCGACACGTTTGGGCAATGGCTTCGGCGAGGGAAGCGGGCGTGTTTGTCTCGGCCCAGTGGCGTTGATCGCTGCAAATGATCCGGTCCATGTAGCTGCCGCGAATGCCGACTACCGGGGTGCCGCACGCCTGGCTTTCCAGGGCTACCAGGCCGAAGGTCTCCTGCAAGCCCGGGTGCACAAAGCAATCCGCGCACCGGTAAATGCGGGCAAGGCGCTCCGGCTCCACGCAGGAGCCGCACCACGTCACCTGCCCCGTGGCCGCCTGCAAGGCTTGGACGGAGCGGCGCTGCATCCCGTCGCCGACCACGAGCAGATGATAACGCGCGGGCTCGGCTTGGTGGAGCCGCTCAAAAGCGTCCAAGAGCGTCCGAAGGTTCTTTTCCTGGGCCAGCCGCCCCACGTACAGCAAGAGCGTCCGCCCGGCAGGCACGCCCAGTGCGGCGCGGGTTTCCGCCTTGCCGTCCGGTGCAGGCTGGAAGATTTCGGTGTCCACGCCCAAGTCGAGGTGCTCAGTGTTATCCACTCCCCACTCGTTCAAAAGCCGCTCCAGGGCCGGGGACGGGACCAGCGTCCGGTGGAACCGGTTGTAGAGCGCGCAAATGTAGCGGCGCGAGGCATCCATCACAAACTCCGTGGCGGGCCGACCGAAAAAACGCGCCGCCGTGCGCACATAAGCTTCGGGGAAATGCGAATGGTAAAAGCCGATGACGGGGATGCCGAGCGCGGCGCCGCTGGCGACGGCTTTCCAGGCGACTTGATACGGATCGCCGGACTCAATCACCTCGGGGCGCTCGTTTTCCAGGATGCGCTCGATGGCACCCAGCCGCAGGATCGCCCGGTAGCGCGAGGTGCGCGAGAGCAGCGGCGAGCGGATTGTGTACACCGTGGCCCGCCCCTCGACCGTGCGCGTGTCGTGTTCGCCGGGGATGATGAGCAGATGCGCATCGTCGGTGTGCGCGTGCAGGTAGCGCACTTTTTCGTGCACATAGCGCTTCACCCCACCGCTGACCGGGGAATAAAACTGGGTTAGGTCACAGATTTTCAAGGAGGAGGGATGATGGGGGAATGACGGGAAAAACGGAAAGCTAAAGTTCTTCGGATTTGGAGCGCCAAAGGCGCGGCCCCATACCAGCCCAGCCCAACGGGCTGGGTTTTTTGATAAAAAGCGATCCGGGCTGAAGGCCCGGTGCATCGTTCTGGAAATCCGCGCTCTATGTCTATGCGCCGGGCCTTCAGCCCGGATCCCGTTTGTTTCCCATACCTGGGGCGTTGCCCCAGGCTGGTATGGAGCCGCGCCTTTGGCGCTTCGGACTCGATGGCCACAAGTCGATTCCGGCAGCCACCTGCGCGGCGGGAATCAGCCGCCGCAACGCGCGGCAGCGCGAAGTGGGTCCAGCGTCACGCTGGTTACTTTGTCACGCCAAACTCGGCGCGTCGGTTTTTGGCCCAGGCGGATTCGGTGTGGCCGGTATCGGCGGGCATTTCGCTGCCGAAGCTGGTGGTCTGGATGCGCTCGGTATCCGCCCCTTTTTGCAGCAGGTAGGTGCGGACCGCCTGTGCCCGGCGTTCGCCCAGGCCGCGGTTGTATTCCGCCGTGCCGCGTTCGTCGGTGAATCCGGCAATGATGAGTTGCTTGTCCGAGCCTTTCATGAATTTGACCACCTCGTTGAGCTTGCCGGTTTCACCGGGGTCCACTGTGATGCTGTCATACCCGAAATGCACCGGGGCGAACTGGCTTCTGTCCACGTTGCTCCCCGTGAAGGAAACGCCTTCCTGGCGTTCGGGCAGCGGAGCGCCATTGACCATGTCGCTATCGGACATACCGGCGTATTGGTTCTTCTTTTTAAAGAGCGCGCAGGCGTTAAGGGAGAGCATGAGGACGCCACAAAAGGCGATGCGGGAAACGAGGTGCAGGTTTTTCATAAAAAAGTCCTTATCTCGTTACCAAGTTGTACTTGGTAACGTCTAAATTTTGGTGGGGATTTCGGGTGGGAATCAAGGGATTTGCTGGGTTGTTTTGCGGGCTAGCGCGACCAAGCCGGTTCGGAGATGGAGCCCATGCCGCCAAGGAGCGAAACTTTCCGGGCAGTCTGAACATCCAGGAGCATCAAATTGGCGCCCTGCGTAAAGAGCAGATGGCGCGAATCGGGTCCCCACACCGGGTCGCGGGCTTCATCGCCGCCCGTCACCACGCGCACACCGTTGCTGGCGAGATCGAGCACGGCCACCTGGAAGGTGCCTGCCTCGCGGATGTTGAAGGCAATCTTCCTGCCGTCCGGCGACCAGCTCGGCTTGGTGCAATAGCTGTGCCCGGTGGCAATGCGACGCCCGGAGCCGCCCCCCGCCGGAATGCGGACGAGCTGCGGGGAACCGGTGTCATCCGAGGAATAGACAAGCTCATTGCCGGTCGGCGACCACGAAGGGGACGACTCGACCCCCGGCGTGTGCGTGAGCCGCCGCGCGCCGGAGCCGTTGGCGCTCACCACATACAATTCCGGGTTGCCGTCGCGGCTCAGGGTGCAGGCGATTTGATCGCCCCCCGGTGAAAACGCCGCACCGCTGTTGGTGCCGGGGAATTTCACGATCCGCTCGCGCTGGCCGCTGGCGATGTCGATGGTGTAAATGTCCGCGTACCCGTGCAGATAGCTGGTGTAGGCGATGTGCCGACCGTCGGGACTGAGCGCAGGCGCGACACTGATCGTGTTATCGTGGGTCATCTGGCGCACGTTGGCCCCGTCGTAATCCGCCAGATACAATTCCTTGCTGCCGGAACGCGTGGCCACGAAGGCGATTTTGCTCCCGGCCATTCCCTTGTTGCCCGTGAGCGTTTCGATGATGTCATTGGCGAACGCATGCGCCTTTTCCCGAGGGCTGCCCTCGTAGGAGTGCAGGAGGACGTTGCTCCCGGAGCGGTCCACCACCCTGCCTT
The DNA here is from genome assembly GCA_903928175.1 of uncultured Spartobacteria bacterium. Lineage (GTDB taxonomy): Bacteria > Verrucomicrobiota > Verrucomicrobiia > Chthoniobacterales > Chthoniobacteraceae > UBA695. Next base: position 3,815 of record CAIYQA010000034.1, read on the forward strand.
GGAGCGCCGCGCCCGAGGAGGAGCCTTTCACCGTCATCGAAGCGCGGCTGGCATCGGCCAAACTGAAAAAACCGGAGAGCGCGAGATCGTTCTGGAGCGTTTTGGCCACCGCCGCGCCGTCCGGCCCGGAGATGGGGGTGAGCGCAAGGGCGATGGAGCCGTTTCCGCTGATGGTGATCGTCGGCGTGGAAGCCGGGACGGAAGAGGTCCACACAAAAGCCGCAAAGCATCCGGCGGCCACGAAAAAGAATTTCCGCAACATAGGTTGGATAAAATCGAGAATACCCCGAGCCGCCAAAAGATCAAACCCCGATCCGGAAAAATGTTTTTCCCTGCTGCGGCGCGGCCTCCCCCGAATCGCCCGCGGAGCGGCCGATCCACCCCGATGGAGCGGCCGATCCACCTTACGCGCGCCGCTTTACGGGCTGAGCTTAAACTCGATGTTCACCTCGTACCCATCGCTGTCGCCGAGCCCTTTGGGAAGGGGATCGACTTGCGTGATCCTCTGCGCGGCAGCCAGTGCCGATGCGTCCACGGTCGAATTGCCGGACGCCTTGGCCAGGCTCACGCCCGTGATGCGTCCCGTCCGGTCGATCTTGATCTTGATCAGCGTCGCAAATTCGCTCCCGCTCTGCACGACCGAGAGCGGCTGGTCCCAGCGGGCGTAAAAGCGGTCGTGCAACATAATGTGATACCAACCGAACGCCGCCTCTCGGTTGCCGCCGCCTTCGTGCCCGTCCCCATGTCCAGCGCCCACTCCCTTGCCTGTGCCGCCGGGCTTGCCTTTCGCGGAACCGCTCCCCTCGCCCGTGGCGCCCTCGGCTCCCGGTTTTTTTGCAGATGCGGCGGCGCCGGATTTCGGCGAACCCCCAGCTTTGGCTGTGGATTTCGAGCTGGCTGCGGTCTTTTTTGGCGGCTCATCCCCCGCATCGGTTTTCTTGGGCTTGGGCGTGGCATCCGGTTTGTGCACCGGTTTTGGAGACGCTTTGGGCGTGGGTTTCGGGGTCGGTTTCGGGGTCGCTTTGGGCGTCGGCTTCGGGGTCGGTTTTGGAGTGGGCTTGGGCGTCGGGGTGGCCGTCGGTTCCGGGATCGGTTCCGGGGTGGGGCTTGCGCTCGGAGTGGGAATCGGCGATGCCGTGGGCGTGGGCAGGACCATCTCGCTGGGGGCTTCGGCGGGAGTCGGCAGGGGCGTCTCCTGCTCTTTGGGCGGCTTGGGAGTCGCCTCCGGCGTGGCGGACGGCTCGGGGGTCGGCTCTTCTTTGGCTTCCTCTCCGGAAGCTCCCGCCGGGGGCGAACCGCCGTCGAGCCAGGTGGGAGCCTCGACCGGTTTTTTCTCCCCACGCGTGGCGAAGAAAAGGGCCGCCAGCACGATCAGATGGATCGCGGCAACGAACACCATGTTGCGCCGGAATTTCGAGCTCATACCGCTTATTGGCCCTCGGGGACGGTGCTGACGATGCCGATCTTGGTGATCCCCGCCTCTTTGACGGCATCCATCACATCCATCAATTTTTGCACGGAGAGCTCTTTATGGGCGCGGATCTGCACGGCCAGGGTGGGACGACTCGTCTTGAGCGCGGCGATGGCTTCCCTCACCTGCGCGATTGGCACGGGGGTCTTGTCAATCGTAACGAGCGCGTCCTTGTCGATGGAGATCGTCTCCACCTGCGAGGCCTCCACCGCTCCCTCCGCGCCTTTATTGGTGGGCAGCACCAGCTTGCTCGATTTCTCCATGAGGGGCGTCGTGATCATGAAGATGATCAGGAGCACAAACGCCAGGTCGAGCAGCGGCGTGACGTTCAACTCGGAGAGCGTCGTCATCTGGTGGCGCGAGGAAAAGCGTTTCATGCTGGAAACATTAAAAAGGAGCCGCAAAAAAGCGCAAGAGCCGCAAAAAAGAAACCGGCGTCCCTTGCCTCATTTTTTTGTGTTTTTTTGCGCATTTTTGCGGCCCATCCTCTTTCCCGGTTCATACCGGGCCCCGCCGGGTGTATTCGCCGTGATCGACGTATTGGTGCTCGAATGCGGAAGCGAGTTCCGCCGCAAAATTGTCCATCTGCACGATCAGCGCACGGATGCTGGTGACCAGAAAATTGTAGCCGAACATGGCGGGAATCGCGACGAGCAGTCCCGTGACGGTGGTGATGAGCGCGGCGGAGACGCCGGGCGCCATCGCCGCGAGATTCGCGGAGCCGCTCTCGGCCACGCCGCCGAAGGTTTCCATGACGCCCCAAACCGTGCCAAGCAGCCCCAGGAACGGAGCGCCACTCACGGCGGTCGCCAGGAGGATCATCTGCCCTTCCAGCTTGAGCGCCGTTTCACCCACGGCCCGCTCCATCGCCGTCGTCACCACGCGCGCTTGGGCCGGGGAAATCCTCGGCGAATCCTCCAACCGCGCGCGGAACGTCTCGTCCACCTCCTGCGAGCCCAGCAGGTGGAACGTCAACTCCCGGCAGCCCGCGCGATAGACCGAGAAGAGCGGAGAGCCCTCAAACCGAAGCTGGGACTCGTAGAGATGCAGCGGCCGCCGGTGGCTGCGGAAGAGCTCAAGGAAATGGGCGGACTGTTTTTTCGCGACGCCTACCATCCGCATCTTGGTAATCATCACCGACCAGGAAAAAATGGAGGCGACAAAAAGGCAGAGCAGGATCGTTTTGCCAGGCAACGTGGAATGTTCAAACGCGAAATAAAATCCGCCGTCGGCTAAAAGTGGCGTGAAAAGTGGCATTTCTTCTGTATCCGTAGTAAAGAACTTTGGTTTAACAAACGCAATACCGCCTTCATGAAAAAATTGTCGCTCCTTCTTTTGGCCACGGGGTTCGCGTTTGCCCCGCTCACGCGCGCCCAGCAACCGGTCGCCAACCCGTATGACCTCCTCAGCCGCACCCTGGTGCCCATCGCCAGCGTGTTCAGCCCCGAAGCCAAACAGCACGCGCTCTCGACCACGCTGGTGCTTGAAGAAATGACCGACCTGCCTCCGGAGCTTGTGGGTGCACGCTTGGAACTGCTGCTGCAACCCCCCGACCGGGCGCTCCTGCGGGGGCTTTACAACGGGAAAATCGTGACGCTCTGCCGCGCGGGAGACGCCGTTTGGATTGCGCCGAAGATGCCGCCCTTCGACACGCTGGCGCTGCCCCCCGCAAATGAACCGCCGCTGAAAAAGAAGAAACACCGCACCGAGGGGCTCGGGCAGATGATCCTCCCCGTCCCGCCGCAGCAATTGGCGCTCCTGCCGATTCTCTTGCAGGCGAAAGATCTCGGGGACGAAAAGGGATTGCGCACACTGGAGGTGAAGCTTATGGCGGAACTCGCCCGCGGCCTGGGAGTGGAGGACTGGAGCCTCAAACTGACCCTGAACGCCGCCGGGCAACCGGTGCGCCTGCGCCTGGTGGGACCGGCCTGGAGCCTCAGCGCGCGCGTGGAACGCCTGGAATATGCAACGTCCCTGCCCGCTGCAACCTGGCAGGCCCCCGCCGATGCCGTTCATCTGGACCCCCGGCAAATTCAGCTCTGGGCGGACCTGATCGCGCGTCAAATGACAGGGCAATAGCCGCGCTGATTTAGCCGCAAAAAAGCGCAAAAGACGCAAAAAAATGAGGCAAGGGACGCCGGTTTCTTTTTTTGCGGCTCTCCCCCCGTTGAGGCAGCCTCCTCCGCATCCGCGCCGCCGCGCCCGGGCGAATCGCTCTTGATTCACCCCCCGCGCTCCTTAAAATTGCCACCAGATTCTATGATCC
>CAIYQA010000035.1 GCA_903928175.1 uncultured Spartobacteria bacterium
GCATTCAGCCCGGGCCGCTGGAAGTTGGCTTCGATTACGCATTTGTCTTTCCGGCTACTGGCTGTCATGTGCCCTGCGTTTTCGTCGAAAATCATCGCGTCGTGGGACTCGATGCGCAAGACCCGCTCTACGTTGATTACACGCATAAAATCGGCAACGACCCCGATGGGCGCGAGAATCCCGAGTTGCTGAAGCTCAAGCCATTTGGGGGAACCAAAACCGGGACGATTATCAATGGCATCAGCCGTGATGGTTGGATGAGCGGGGGATTGACCGCGCGTTGGGTGGACGACAATCTTGCCGACACTTTAACCAAGAAGGCGCTGGCCTTCATCGAGCGGGAGAAGGACAAACCGTTCTTCCTTTACTTTGCCGCACACGACATCCATGTGCCGCGCTGCCCGGGCCCACGCTACAAGGGGAAGAGCGACTGCGGCGTCCGCGGCGATGTGATGGAACAACTCGATGGCTGCGCGGGCGAGATTCTGGCCGCGCTCGACCGACTTCACCTCGCCGACAATACGCTGGTCATTTTCAGCAGCGACAACGGTCCGGTCGTCCAAGACGGCTACTTCGACGGTTCAACGGCTGCGCTGGGCGGCCATAAGCCCGCCGGTCCGTTTCGTGGCGGGAAGTATTCCATTTGGGAAGGCGGCACCCGCATGCCGTTCATCGTCCGCTGGCCCGGTCACGTTAAAGCCGGCACCTCGGGTGCGCTCATCGGACAGGTCGATTTTTGCGCCACGCTGGCCAGTCTGGTCGGCGTGAAACTGCCGGTCGGGGCGGCTCCCGACAGCGTCGACGTGTTGCCCGCGCTGCTGGGCGAATCGACAACGGGTCGAGCCTCCCTCGTCGAACAGGGACTGCCAACGCTGGCCATTCGGGAGGGCGATTGGAAACTCGTCGCCGGTTCCGCCAAGGCCAAAAAGTCTGGAAAATCCGCACGCGAACCCGGTGACGAAAAGGTGCCCGACCCGCCGACACCGGTCGCCTATGAACTTTATAACCTCGCCGACGATATTGCCGAAACGAAGAACCTCGCCGCGCAGCAGCCGAAACGCGTGGAGGAAATGGCGGCCTTGCTGAAGAAGATTCAGGGAACAGGGACCAAACCATGAAGAAAATGACAAAAACTACCTTATTGAAAGGAGCCATAGGACTCAGGAGACTGGTATGAAAATATGCCGATTCACAACATCTGGAATCGCAAGTCTGCTTTTGCTGACTTGCGAGGGCATGTTGGCCTTGGCGATGGGCAATGTTTGCAAATGTGTGGCCCAGACGACCGAGAATTGTGCTGCGGTAAACCGACCGAATGTTGTGGTTATGATTGCCGATGATCTCGGTTACGGTGATGTGAGCTGCCTGCTGCGGACGGTCGTAACAACGCCCAACATCGACCGTCTGGCAAAAACTGGAGTGAAGTTTACCGATGGTTATGCCTCCTGTCCGCTTTGTGCGCCGTCGCGCGCCGGTTTTCTTGCCGGGGTATATCAACAGCGATTTGGCGTGGACAACAATAGCACGGATACAATTCCTCGCGAGGTGCCCTTATTTCCCGAGATTTTCCGCAAGGCTGGGTATGCGACTGGCTTGCTGGGAAAATGGCACAGCGGCATGCGACCGGGCTTCCGGCCCTGCGAACGTGGATTTCAGGAGTTCTACGGCTACTACGGTCCCTTTTTGAACTATCGTGCGCCGCAGCTTTTTCGTAATGACGCCCCAAGGCCAACCGTCGAGAAGGGGTACAGTACCGATGTGTTCGCCCGCGAGGCCGAGGAGTTCATCGAGCGGCACAAGTGCGAGCCGTTCTTCCTCAACGTTGCTTTCAACGCCCCGCATATTGCCCATTGCGTGAAAGGCTTCGACTTGCATCTATTCAAAGAGAATCTTCCAGAGTTCAAAAGCAAAGGACCAGAGGAGTGCAAGGCGTTCATGTCGCGCGAAGGTGAAGATCGGAAATTTCTCAAACAGTTCGACAACGATTGGGGGCGTGCCGATACCGTGGCCTGCATTGCCGCATTGGATCAGGCCGTTGGACGAATTCTGGACAAACTTCAAAAGACGGGATTAGACAAAAACACGATCATTTTTTTCTTCAGCGACAACGGCGGCCATCCAGAGAATCGCAGCGAGAATCTGCCGTTGTACGAATATAAGTGGAGCGTTTACGAGGGCGGCATCCGTGTGCCGTTCTTCGCCGTCTATCCAGATGTTTTTCCTGCGGGGCTGACGTACACGCAGCCGGTCATGGCAATCGACATCCTGCCAACATGCGCGGCATTGGCGGGCATCAAGACGCCCGGTAAACTTGATGGCGTCAACCTTGCCCCCTATCTGACCGGCAAGAATCCGGCCCCCCCGCACGACGCTTTGTTTTGGCGGATCGGGCAGTCTCAGGCTATTCGCAAGGGCCAATGGAAACTGGTTATGAATCACAAGAACCTGCTGCCTGAGTTGTTCGATCTTCAGAATGATGTGGAGGAAAAGCATAACATTGCCAACGACGATCCCAGCAAGGTCGAGGAACTTAAGCAGGCCTGCGAAGCCTGGAGTGCCAAAATGCCTTCCGCTGGCAAACCCTCCGCGCCGAAGGCCAAGGATTCCGATTGAAAAGAAAGACGCCCCATTCCATGAAACAGCTACTTAAATCAGCACTCGTTTTGATTGCGTTGACCACTTCGGTTGCCATTCGCGCGCAGGAAACCCGCATCGATGTGCAGGCCGACCAGATCTTGCATCCGGTCTCCCGTTATTTGACCGGTGCCTGTCTGGAAGATCTCAACCACGAGGTGTACGGCGGCCTTTACAGCCAGATGATTTATGGCGAAAGCTTTCAGGAGTCGTCCCTCAATGCCCTCAAAGAGTTCAAATCTTTTGGAGGCAACTGGCAGGTTCAGGGGGAAGAGTTGCGGGTTTCCGAGGGCGATGGAAGCAAGCTGGTCAGCGACCAGCCAGCCTTCACCGATGGGGAAGTCGGCGTTGATGTTTATATGCAGGACCAGGGGGGCTGGAGCGCCGGTCTGATCGTCCGTGTGAATGATCCCCGGGAGGGAGCGCTCAACTTTGATGGCTATGAAATCGCTATCA
>CAIYQA010000036.1 GCA_903928175.1 uncultured Spartobacteria bacterium
AGGAACTCAGGAAATCAGGAGAGGAAAAGAGAGGTTTTCGCGCAAAAGGACGCAAAAGGACGCAAAGTTTTACGATCAATGCTCCTCCTTTGCGGCCTTTGCGCCTCCTTGCGCGAGTGTCTCCTTGATTTGTTTTATTCCTCCGTGCCGCTCCCCGGGTGGCCCGTCCGTACATTAAGTGGGACGGGCTCCCCCGATACCCGTCCCACTGCACCGGACCCCATTTCCGGTGAATTGTTGTCTGATAGAGTTTCGCATCGAATGAGAATTTTGTCTGGGAAATCTCGTTCCCAAACACCGGAGCCAGGCCCCGGAGAAAAGACCGGGGCGGCACCGGGCGTTTTTCGAGCCGCACCAAAGGAGGCAGAAAACCGCGCTTGAAAAATAAAACTTTCAGCCGAATCTTTCAGGCATCGACACCCCGTTCTCCATTTCCCTCGCCGAGCATCTCACCCCGGAGGAACGCGAACAGCTTCTCGCGACGGTTGAGGCTTTGAAGACGTTTGCCGAGGCCAACCCGGACGACTATCAGTCGCTGGAAATCCTGAAGGACGCGTATTGGCGGCTCGAAAACCAGAGCGAAGGGTTGGCGGTCGCACGGAAACTCGCGGACACCTATCTGCGCCTGGGCCAGTATTCGTCTGCTTTGCTCGAGTATGAGGGGATTCTCCTGCACGAGCCGGAGAACGCGGAAATCCGCCTTCTGCTTGAGGAGTTGGAAACCAAGCTCAACCGGAATAACCCGGGCACTGCAAAAACATCCATCGCGCTCGACTTCGGCATGGTGGAGATCCCACAGCCCATCCAAGACCCAGCCGCCGCCAGTTCCCCGGAACCGGCGCTTATCGCCACTCCGGAGACGCGGATGCCGCAAAGCGTTCGCAAACCGGCCGAGCTTTCGCTGGAGCAGGACGGCAATGACCCGCTCGCCCGGTTTCTCATTCAGCACCGGCTGGCCTCGCGGGAAATTGTGGAAAGCGCCTTGGAACGCGTCCGCAACCTGAACGCCGCCCGCGAAGCCGATCCGGATGCCACGCACATCGCGGCGGGATTGCTGGAGGAAATCATCGAAGCGGGCATTGAACCCGAACCGCTGCTCTCAGCGATCCTCGACCGCACCAAATTTGCCTACGCGCCGCTGGAGTTCTATGACATCGACCGGCAGATCGTCAAAATGTTGCCCCCGGAACTGACGCTCGGTCGGCGGGTCGTGCCGTTTGATATTGTCAGCCGCACGATGATGGTGGCCTTCGATAACCCGTTTGATTTGGCGGTCAAAGCCGCCGTCCAGCAAGCGGTGGATTACCAGATCCAATGGCACCTGGCGATGCCCGCCACGGTGCATCGCATCCTGCGCGACAGTTACCGACTCGCCGATTAACCCCTCTTCCCCCCCCATGGCCAAAACTTTCGGAGAACGGATCGCGGATGTCCTGATCGAGGACGGCCTGCTTCTGCCCAGCCAGTTGGAAGAAGTGATGGGGATTCAGAAGCAGCAGGGCGGGCGGATTGTCAAGATACTCACCAGCAAAGGGTTCGTGACCGACCAGGATATGGTCATTTCGATTGGCCGCTGCCTGGATGTCCCGCACCTGAACCTCCCCAAGGTGCACCCGGACGAGGAGGTGGCTGCATTGATCCCCAAAGAGATCGCTCGCGCCTACAAGCTCGCCCCGGTCTGCAAGCTCGCCAACAAACTGTTTGTGGCGATGGCGGACCCAATGAACGTCCTTGCCCTGGACGATCTGCGCCAGCGCACCAAGCTGGAGATCGTCCCGATGATCGCCACGGAAAAATCCATCGACGACGCCCTCTCGGGGGTGAACACCGGCGGGATGGCCATGGCACAGGTGATGCAGGACGCCGCCGATGAAACCGACGGCTTGGAATCGATCCAGGAAAACCGGGATCACCTTGACCTCGACAAATTGCGCGACCAGGGCGAGGACGCCCCCGCCGTCAAAGTCGTCAACCTGATCCTCGTGCAGGCGCTCAAGGAAAAAGCGTCGGACATTCATATCGAGCCGTTTGAAAAAACCCTCAAATTGCGGTACCGCGTGGACGGCAACCTCCTCGAAGCCAGTTCGCCGCCCAAAAGCCTCCAGTTGCCCATCGCCTCGCGCATCAAAATCCTCTCCCGACTCGACATCGCCGAGCGCCGTCTCCCGCAGGATGGCCGGTTCCGCATCCGCATTGCAGGCAAGGAGATTGACCTGCGCATCTCGTTTCTCCCCACCATCTACGGCGAAAAGATCGTCATCCGCCTGCTGGACAAAAGCGCCCTCTCCGGGTCCGTGGCGACCCTGGGGCTCGACGAGCGGACGATGAGCATCTTCAAAAATGCCATCGACGCCCCGCACGGGATGATCCTGCTCACCGGCCCGACCGGTTCCGGCAAGACCACGACTCTCTACTCCGTCCTCCAAGAGCTCAACAACCCGGAATACAACATCGTCACCGTCGAGGACCCGGTGGAATACCAGCTCATCGGCATCAACCAGGTCGCCGTGCGGCCCGAGATCGGGCTCACCTTCGCCAACGCCCTGCGCTCCATCCTGCGGCAGGACCCGGACATCGTCATGATCGGCGAAATCCGCGACCAGGAGACGGCGGACATCGCAGTCAAAGCCGCGCTTACGGGCCACCAGGTTTTGAGCACGCTGCACACCAACGACGCGGCGGGTGCCATCAGCCGCCTGGACGACATGGGCATCGAGCCGTTCCTGATCGCCTCCTCCGTCCTGCTCACCTGTGCCCAACGCTTAGTGCGCCGCATTTGTTCCAACTGCAAGGAAGAGTTCGTCCCCGAGCCGGACGTGTTTGAAAAGCTGGGCATCCCGGAATTGATTGGCGAGACCTTCTACCGCGGCGCGGGCTGCGAGCGCTGCAAGGGGCGCGGCTATGCCGGGCGCGCGGCCATCCTGGAAATCCTCCCCGTCACCGAACCCGTCCGCCGCCTCATCGTCAAGCGGGCCTCCGCTTCGGTCATCAAAAACCAGGCCGTGCAAGAGGGGATGAAAACCTTGCGCATGGCCGGGATTGACAAAGCCCGCGAGGGAATCACCACCCTGGAGGAAGTGTTGCGGGTGACCTCGGAAGACCACTAAATGGGCCGCAAAAAGGCACAAAAAGCGCAAAAAATTCTGTTTGCGGGCGTTTGGCATCCCCATCTCGAACACATGAAGAATGAGCCCTCCCTCGAAGCCCGGATTCTCAGCTTTTTCCTGAAGAAAAGCTGGAGGTGGTCACAAATTGTGACCACCTCGCTTCGCTCAAGTCAACCCTTGCGTCTCATTTTCCGCCCCATTTAGGCCCTACAGTGGCATCCCTCTTGCTGCTTACACCATCTGCTCGAGAACCTTACCAACCCGCACTCCCCCAACCATGGCACGCATCGACACGTTCTTTCGCTTCATGATGGAGCAGAAGGCCAGCGACCTTCACCTCTCCACCGGAAATCAGCCGATCCTGCGCATCAACGGCGAGTTGGTCCGGGTGGATGCCCCGCCCTTGGAAAACGACGATCTGAAGGCGCTCGTTTACGAGATCGCCCCGGAGATCAAGATCAAGCAGTACGAAGAAACCGGCGACGTCGATTTTGGCTACGAATACCCCGAGGTGGCCCGGTTTCGTGCGAACTTTTTCAACCAGAAAAACGGGATTGCGGCTGTCTTTCGGCTCATTCCCAGCAAAGTTTTGACCTTGGAAGAGTTGGGGCTCCCGCCCGTGCTCAAAAAATTCGCCATGCTCCGCAAAGGGATGGTGCTCGTCACCGGGCCGACCGGTTCGGGCAAATCGACCACGCTCGCGGCCATGGTGGACTACGCCAACCTGCACCGCAAAGAGCACATCATCACCGTCGAGGACCCGATCGAGTTTGTGCACCGCTCCCAGAACGCCCTCATTAACCACCGGGAAGTGGGGGTCCACACCCGCTCGTTCGCCTCCGCCCTGCGCGGCGCGCTGCGCGAAGACCCGGACATCGTGCTCGTGGGCGAAATGCGCGACCAGGAGACCATCGAACTTGCCCTTACAGCCGCCGCCACCGGCCACCTCGTCTTCGGAACGCTGCACACCTCCAGCGCTCCCAAGACCATCGACCGCATCATCGACGTGTTCCCCACCAACCAGCAAAACCAGATCCGCACCACGCTGGCGGAATCCCTCAAGGGCGTGGTGGCGCAGAATCTCTTTCGGCGCATCGACAAGCCGGGCCGCGTGGCCGCTTTGGAAATCCTCGTGGTGGACAACCCCATCGCCAACCTCATTCGCGAAGGCAAAACCCACCAGGTTCCCGGGATGATGCAGGTCGGCAAAAAGAAAGGCAACCAGACGCTCGACGACGCCATTGTGGACCACCTGCGCGCGGCCCGAATTTCCCCCGAGGAAGCCTATGAAAAGGCGCTGGACAAAAAGAAATTCCGCGCCCTGCTCAAAGAACCGCCCGACGATTGGGATGAATAACATGGCACGCTCGGCAATTTAGACAGGATTAACAAGATTGACATGATTTACAGGATTCTTTGGATTGAGGATTCCAAATGCTCACCGGTGTTCGCAGGCTATGTGCGCAATCCTGAGAATCCTGAAAATCTTGTTAATCCTGTCTAAAAATTCCGTCTCAGTCGCGTCACAAAACCACGAACTACGCAGAACCCAAAAAACTTTTCCTGTCAATCCTGTCTCTTAATAGTCCGTCCCCATGAGAAAACCTGAACTCGATGCGATCCTCAAGAGCATGGTCGAGTCCCACCAAGGCATCTCCGACCTGATCTTTGCCGTCGGGCGTCCCTTGCAGGTGGAGGCGCAGGGGGTCCTGCAAACCGTGCGCACCCCGCACAACATCCTGGCGCTCACGCCCACCCAGATCGAACGCATCGCCCTGAATATTCTCCGCGACGACCGCCGGCTCATCGGCGATCTGCTCCGCCACGGCTCCTGCGATTGCGGTTACGGCGTGGACGACCGGATGCGCTTCCGTGTCAATATCTTCCGGCAACGGGGCAACTGGGCGATTGTGATGCGGCGGCTCCAGATGGATACTCCGACGATTCAAGCCCTCAACCTGCCTCCGATTTTCTTGGACATGGTGGAGGAAAAAAACGGGCTGATCCTCGTCACGGGAGCCACCGGCAGCGGGAAGACGACCACCCTGGCCAGCCTGCTCAACGAGATCAACCGGACCCGCTCTGTCCACATTGTCACGTTGGAGGACCCGATCGAATTCATCCACCGGCACCAAAAAGCGACCTTCAACCAGCGGGAACTCGGCGCCGATTTCGACAGCTACCCCACCGGCCTGCTCGCCGCTCTGCGCCAGGCCCCCAAAGTGATTCTCGTGGGCGAAATACGGAACCGCGCCACGGTGGAAATCGCGCTCACCGCCGCCGAGACCGGTCACCTGGTTTTGAGCACCATTCACACCATCGACGCCGGGCAGTCCATCAGCCGCATTCTCGGCATGTTCAACCGCGATGAGGAAAAGCAACTGCGGCTGCGGCTTTCGGAAATGCTGCGTTATGTCGTCAGCCAGCGCCTGGCCCCCAAGCGCGACGGCGGTGGACGCCAGTTGCTCATGGAGATCATGGGCAACAGCCTGCGGACCCGGGAAGCCATCGCCTTGGGCGAAAACGAGGGACGAAATTTCTACGACATCATCCAGGACGGCGCGACCTACGGCTGGATGACGTTTGACCAGTGCATCCTTCGCGCTTATGAGAGCGAAGCGATCAGCGAAGAAACCGCCTATTTATACGCCACCCGCAAGGGCATCGTGCAGCGCCAGATCGACCAGATCAAAAAACAGCAGGGTTACTCCCCCGAAACCAGCACCGGACTGCGGCTCGACGGTATTTTCAAGAAAAAGTAACGCCCCCTTTCCCAGCCCGGGCGCGGATCGTCCCGTCCCAAACCCATGAACCCCTCCCTTTCCTCCCCGCGCGATTTCAAAGCGCTGCTCTGCCTCGGTTCGCAGGAATCCGTGGAAACCGCCACCCGTCAATTGGCTCCGCTCGGTTTTGAGGTGCATACCGTCTCCACCCCCGAGCAGGCGCTCTCCCACTGGTATTCTCATTTTTACGAGGTGATGGTGGTTTGCGATGACTTCGGCGGCGGCGATGCCCAGGCACACCCCGTGCTTTCGCAACTCACCACCATCCCTTTGGATCTGCGGCGCAAACTTTTTGTCGTGCTCGTGGGGCCGAACCTCGTTTCCCAGTCCAGAATGCAAGCCTTCACGTTGAGCGTCGATCTGGTCCTCTGCCCGCAGGATCTCCCGAACCTCAAGGCGCTTGTAGGCCAGGGACTGGTGCAGAACGGGCAGTTCTACGCCGCTTTTTATGAGGTGGAGAACCTCCTGCGGAAGGAAGCGTAGCCGGGGCATTTAGAACGCCCCCTCCCGGTTGTGCGCGCGGGGTTTGCGATTTAGAGCTTTTCGTTTGACGTTGTCGCACGGATTGTGCGCTGAAAGCGCAAGGGAAACCAGCCCAGGGCAGAGCGCAGCGGCGCCCTGGGTGCCGCGCAACAACCGGTTGCGCCCTGCAAGGGCGCTGGTAAGGGGGAGCGGATTGAGCACGAGCGTTTCCCAGTGCCCTTGCAGGGCACGGCTCTCTCACACGCATACCCCCAGGGCGCTGCCCTGGGCTCGTTTACTCAGCCCCTTCGGGGCGAGAGGAATGCGACAAATTAAACCGAAACTGGTCTA
>CAIYQA010000037.1 GCA_903928175.1 uncultured Spartobacteria bacterium
TCGTTGCGCTTGCCGAGTTGCGCGCACGGAATTGGGCTTTCATTTACCGAAGAACTGGGGCAAAAAGTGTAAACCATCCGCCCGGTCTAAAGTGTAAAGGATCCTCGGCTCGCACAATGGGGTGCGCCGTTGGCGCTGAATGCAAAGTCTCCACATTACACCACTTTTAATTGCACCCTTTACGGCGAATCCCCTCACCCTTTGCTGGCATTTTTCCCGAGGATCGCTAATCTGTTCAGTCCGTCCATGATCCCCGAACACCTCATCGAGCAGATTGCCCAAGCGAATGACATCGTGGATGTGATCTCGAGCTATTTTCCGTTGAAGCGGGCAGGCTCGGCTTACAAGGCGCGCTGCCCGTTTCACCAGGAGAAGACGGCCTCCTTCAACGTGAATCCGGCCCGGCAGATCTTCAAATGCTTCGGGTGCGGCGCAGGCGGCGGCGTTTTCAAATTTGTGGAGTTGTATGAGAACGTGAATTTTCCGGAAGCGGTAAAAAGGCTTGCCGCCAAGGCGGGCATCCGCGTGGAAGAAGAGCCGCTCACGGCGGAGGAAGACGCCAAGCAAAAAATGCGGCGGCGGCTGCTCGCTCTGCATGCGGCGGCGGCGGAATGGTTTCACACCAATTTGTTACGAACCAAGGCCGCCCAACACGCACGGGATTATCTCAAGAGCCGGGGGCTCACCGTCGAGGTGGCCAAAAGCTGGAAGCTCGGCTACGCGCCCGAGTCGTGGGATGCGCTTACGAACTGGGCGCGCAGCGAGGGTTACCGGGATGACGAACTGATCGCCAGCGGGTTGGTGACAGTGAAGGAAGACGAAGAGGGCGAAAACAGTTACTCGCACGATTCCCCCCATTTTTATGACCGGTTCCGCGACCGGTTGATGTTCCCCATCTGCAACGACATCGGCGAAGTGATCGCCTTCAGCGGCCGCGTGCTCAGCAAGGAGGCGTTTGGCGGCAAATACGTCAACTCGCCCGAGACCCCGCTCTTTATCAAAGGCAATGTCCTGTTCGGGATTCACAAAACCAAGCGGGCGCTCATCGATAAAAAAGCCGCCATTGTCTGCGAAGGCCAGATCGACCTCATCACCGCCTTCGAGGCGGGCGTCCAGAATGTCACTGCACCGCAAGGCACGGCGTTTACCCCGCAGCAGGCGCGGATTTTAAAGCGGTTCGCCGACGAGGTGATCCTCTGTTTTGACAGCGACGCCGCCGGGCTTAAAGCCGCCGAGCGTTCGCTGCCCGCGCTGCTCGAAGCCAATCTTTCGGTGCGCGTCGCCGAGATGCCCGCGGGGCACGATCCCGATTCGCTGATCCGCAGTGAAGGGGCCGAGGCATTCGTCCAGCAGATTGCGCAAGCGCGGGATTTCTTTGATTTCCAGATCGAGCGCGCCGTCGCCACGCCGGAGTTTGCCACCCCCAAGGGCAAAGCCGCTTTTGCGCGCAAAATGGCCGAAAGCGTCGCACTGGTGGCCGATCCCGTGCTGCGCGAAGCGGTGATCCACAACGTCAGCACCCGGCTGGAGATGGGCAGCGCCCAATTTATCGAACTGCTCAAAGCCGCGCCAAAGCCGGGACATTTGCGGACAACCCGCGCATTCGAGGAGCCGGAGAGCGAACCCCCGCAACCGCGCCTTGCCCCCATGAGCAACACCACGCGGCTGCTCTGCCAGTTGGTTCTTCTCAGCAATGAGGTGCGCGCATGGCTGCTTACGCAACCTTGGGAAACGCTTTTTCAGACGCTGCCCGAAGCGGAACTGCTGCTGGTCGTGATGCGCGGGCGCGTCGACCCGGCGGTGCCTGCCACAGTGACTGCTTTCCTCGCCACCTGCGGCGCCGAGGAACAGTCCGCCTTGGCCGGGCTGCTCGACCGGAAAACCCTCCCAACCGACCCGCTCCGGCAGGCCGCCGATTGCTGGCGCGACCTGGAACGCCGCAATCTGGAGCGCCAGCGCGACACTTTGCAGGCGCGCATTCGCAAGCCGGGATTGGAATTCGAGGAGCACGCAAAACTGCACCAGCAGGTCATGGAAATTCAGCAGCGAATCAATGCGATGCGGGCATGAAACCCGCTTCTCTTCCAGCGGCTTCGGAATTCCAGCTGCTTTGATTGATAAAAAGTTTAAATTAACGAAAACAACTCCTTGACCTCTCCTCAACCCTTCCTCATATTACCCGACCTTTGTCGCCCCCTCTGTAAACTCCTTGGAGGCAAAACACAAAGGTCTGAATTCGCCCGGGTATGACCACCTCGACCAAGAAATCCTCTTCTCCAACCCCGAAAAGCGCCCCCTCCGCAAAAAAAGGAAAAAAACCGGCCCCTCCTGTTCATAAGGCTCCCTCCAAGAAATCTCCGCCTCCTGCGCAAAAGGGAAAACCCGCTGCACATAAGGCGGCGCCCAAGGCGCATTCTGCCCCCAAGGCTCCGGTGCATAAGGCCAAAGCCGTGCTGAAAAAGACGGCCCCTGCGGTCACGAAATCCTCCCATAAAGCCGGGAAAGCCAAACCTGCCGCGAAAACCGTTGCGAAGCCTGCCGCGAAGCACGTCGCCAAACCCGTAGCGAAGCCTGCGGTCAAACATCCCGTAAAACCCGCCGCAAAGCCTGCGGCGAAGCAGGCCTCGAAACCCTTGGCAAAACCTGTGGCCAAGCCCGTCGCCAAAGCGGCTCCCATTTCCAAACCGGCTCCCAAGTCGGCTCCCAAAACGGCTCCCGTCGCCAAGGTGGAGGCAAAAGCAATGAAGCCCGCCAAGGGGAAAACCGCTTCCGTGCCGGTGATCGCCGCGCAAACCGGCGGTTTCAATGTTGACGCCCCGGAAATGGCCGAAAAACTCCGCGAGTTGATCAAGCTCGCCAAGGAACAGGGCTACCTCACTTTTGACGACCTCAACGAAGCCCTCCCGGACAGTGTCAACGAGCCGGACGAGATGGAAGCGATCTTTACGCGTTTGCGCGGCATGGAGATCGACATCATCGACGCCTCCCAAGTGGACAGCTACAAGGACGGCAAAAAAGATTCCGAAGAGGACGAGGAAGAAGACAAGGCCGACACCAAACTCGACATTCTCGATGACCCGGTGCGGATGTATCTCAAGCAGATGGGCCAGGTGCCGCTGCTGACCCGTGAGCAGGAGGTCGAAATCTCCAAACGCATCGAGGAAGCCGAACTCAGCGTGCAGAAATACGTCAACCGCTTCGGATTCATTGCCCGCGCTTATCTCGACCTCGCCGGGAAACTCAACGAAGGCCGCGAACGGTTTGACCGCGTGATCCTCGACAAGAAGATCGAAAGTCGCGAGCGTTACATGAAGGCGCTCCCCAAGCTGTGCGAGCAGGTGGAGAAAGCCGCCGCCGAAGCCGTGCGCACCTACAAGGTCGTCATGAGCCACAACGCCAAGGGAACCAACACCAAGGCGCATCAGGAATTTGCCAAGGCTCACAGCGCGCTTCAAAAATATTACCCAAAGTTTTATTTCAAACAGAAGGTCACCGAGGAATTCGTCAATATCGCGGATGAGCAATACCGCACCGCCTCCTTCCTGCGGGACGAAATCGCCAAGCGTTCCCATAACAGCAAGCCGGAAGCCCTCGCCGCCTACCTTGCCAAGCAAAAGGAAATCCAGATGCGCACCTGGCTGACTCTCGATGAGTTCACCGCCGAGTACCAAACGCTCAAATCCTGGCTGCGCAAGGCGCTCAAGGCCAAGACCGAGATGGTCGAAGCCAACCTGCGCCTCGTCATTTCCATCGCCAAGAAATACACTAACCGGGGCCTCTCCTTCCTCGACTTGATCCAGGAAGGCAACATGGGCCTCATGAAGGCGGTCGAGAAATTTGAATACCGCCGCGGCTACAAATTCTCCACCTACGCCACATGGTGGATCCGGCAGGCCATCACCCGTTCCATCGCCGATCAAGCCCGCACCATCCGCATCCCGGTGCACATGATCGAGACGATCAACAAGCTCATGCGCGTGCAGAAGCAACTCGTCCA
>CAIYQA010000038.1 GCA_903928175.1 uncultured Spartobacteria bacterium
CTTCGCTCAACCCCCGGCTAATATCTGTGAACCCTCCGGGTTCCTGAAGAGCCAAGCCCCTCCTCCCAAATTACCCCCCTTTCTTTCGTGGCTTCGTGTCTTCGTGTGAAAATTCCTGCCTTTGTTTTCCCCTCGTTCCCAAGAGTTTGGGAATGAGGGGGAGGGGAGTTTGGGAACGAGGGGAATTCCGGTGGCCGATCTTTTTTTTGCGCATCCTTGCGCTTTTTTGCGGCTATCCTCCAGAATTCACCGCCCGAGGCCTCGGGTTTTTCCCGGTATTGCGCAAAAGGCTCATTTTTCCCTTCATCCCGAACGTTTCCTCCTGCATCCTCTCGCCCCATGGCCACCGGCTATCTCGCCTTGATCCTTCACGCGCACCTCCCGTATGTGCGGCATCCCGAGTACCCGGAATTCCTGGAGGAAGACTGGCTTTTCGAGGCCATCACGGAGACGTATATCCCGCTGATCCAGATGATGCGCGGGTTGGTGGCAGAATCCGTGCCCTTTGCGTTGACGCTCTCGCTCACGCCGCCCCTCTGCGCGATGTTGCGCGATCTGCTCTTGCAGGAACGCTATCTGCGCTACCTCGAGCGGGCCATCAACCTGGCGGCACGCGAGGTGGACCGCACGCGCGACGATTCCCGCTTGCAAAACCTGGCGCGGTTTTATCTCGAACGCCTGCAATCGTGCCGCTGCCTTTTTGTGGATGAATGCAAGGGGCAGCTTCTGCCCGCGTTTGCCCGGCTCCAGGAGGCGGGAGTGCTGGAGATCATCACCTGCGCGGCCACGCACGGATTCCTGCCGCTGATGCAAAATTTCGCCGAGGCGGTGCGGGCGCAGATCCTCATCGCGCGCGACGATTACCGCGCCTGTTTCGGGCGCGACCCCCAGGGGATCTGGCTGCCGGAATGCGGCTATGTGGCAGGGATTGAGGAAGTGCTGGCCGAGGCGAATATCCGCTGGTTCGTGATCGATTCGCACGGGCTCATGTTCGGCAATCCCCGCCCGCGCTACGCCATTTTCGCTCCCAGCTACACCCCGGCAGGGCCGGCGGTGTTCGCGCGCGACCGGGAATCGAGTCGGCAAGTCTGGAGCCAGGAGGACGGCTATCCCGGCGACCCGGCCTACCGCGATTTCTATCGCGACATCGGGTTTGATCTCCCGCCCGAGCACCTGGGCGATTTCCTCCCGGCCAACGGCGTGCGCAAGTTTTCCGGCATCAAATACCACCGCATCACCGGAGCCACCGCGGACAAGGACATCTACAACCGCGCCTGGGCGATGGGAGCCGCGGACGCGCACGCCGGGCATTTTGTGCATTCGCGGGTCAAGCAGATCGAGCAGTTGTTGGAAAACACGAACATCGACCCGATTGTGGTGAGCCCCTATGACGCGGAACTCTTTGGCCACTGGTGGTTTGAAGGGCCGGAGTTTTTGAACCTGTTCATCCGCAAGGCGGCCTTCGACCAGCAGACCTTCAAGATGACCACGCCGAGCCGGTTTCTGGCCGACCACCCCACCCAACAGCTCGTGGTCCCCTCGGCCTCCAGTTGGGGGCACAAAGGGTATTGGGAGGTCTGGCTCGACGAGAGCAATTCGTGGATCTACCCCCACCTCCACGCCGCCGCACGCCGGATGACCGAGGTGGCCACGGAATTTGCCGCGTTGCCTGCCGAGTTGACGCCGCTCGTGGAGCGGGCGCTGCGGCAGCTTGCGCGCGAGTTGCTGCTGGCGCAATCGAGCGATTGGGCCTTCCTCATGAAGACCGGCACCGCGCAGATCTACGCCTCCAAGCGGACCAAAGACCACATTTTGCGCTTCACCCGGCTCTATGATCAGATTCGCGGGCGAAATATAGACGAAAAGTTTCTGGAAAATTGCGAATGGAGGGACAACATATTCCCTGATGTGCAATGGCGTCATTACCTTCGCAAATAATTGGCTGCGCGGATTATCCATCGCGCTGGCACCCACGCTTCGGAGGTCTCGTTCCCAATCTCCTGATTGGGAACGCCCTTGTCTGCGAATCTCCGATTCGAGAACCGCAACCGCAGATCAAGCGTGCAGATTATTATTCGGCAGATTGATGGCAATCCGCGGTTTTCGAAACAGAGTTTCGCGGACACTCGCATTCCCAATCAGGAGATTGGGAACGAGTGCCGTTCTGGTATTGGCGTTGATTGCGGCGTGCAGCGCGTTTGCCGAGCCGGTCAAGATTACGTTTCTGCCCCCGCCCATGGAGGGGGAGATTTCCCTGGGGGTGTACGATGCCACAGGGAAACTGGTCCGCATCCTGCACCGCGAGGCCGAACCGGGCGAGTTGGTCAAGGGCGACGACGGCCTGGAGACGCAATGGGACGGCCGGGACGAGCAGGGCAAACCGTGTCCGGCGGGAACCTACCGCGCCCGCGGCGTGCTGGTCGGGGACTTGGGGGTGGAAGGGGTGGATTTTATTGGAAATGATTGGGTGACCGATGACGATTCGCCGAGGGTGCGGCGGATTACCAGCCTCGGGATGAGCGCAAGCGGAACGCCGTTCATTATAGCGTCCACACTTGGACAGCCCCAGCCGATGTATTACTCGATCGTTCTTAAACTGGCACCAGCTCCCGGCGAAGATCCCGAGGCGCAACTCGTCCCCGAACCCGCTACACCTTCGATCCGCGTACCTATACAGAAAACTTTTGACGGGCTTACCGGCTTAAAGTCGAAAGCGTGTGCAGGTTTCAATGATACAGAGTGGACTATTGAAGGGAAGATTGTGAAACAATACTCGCGTGAGGTGAAAGTCATACGAACTTTGCTTCCACAGTCGGACGACCCGCCACCGGTGAAGCTCACAGTGTCTGAAAACGAAGACAAAATTTATGTTCTCTATGAAAACGCCACGCTCCAACGGCTGCGCGGCTACGACTTCACCGGCGTGAAACCGGGCGGCGAACCGAAGGTGCTCTTTGAGCAGGACATCCGCGCCAGCGACACTTATGAGCAGATCGCTTCGGAATTGAAGTTTCCCGACGAGCAGCCGTTTGTCCCCTCGCCGACGTTGACCGTCGCGCTTGCGCCCAATCCCCTTGCCCACAATAAACCGGGCACGCTCCAAATCCGCGCGGGCGTGGATAAAGAAGGGTGCTACCTGGCAACGGCGGACGGTCTGCCGCTCACCCATATCAGCGACACGGAGCATTTGCGCTGGGCGGTGCTGGGGCAGCCTGCCGGGAGCAAGAGCATCAATGTTTTCGACGGCGACGGCGCGGTGGTGGAAGAATTCCAAATCTCCAAGATCGATCAGATGATGGCCTTCGATGCAGGCGTAATTCAATGGCCCGGCGAGACAAGGCCGATCGCCGCACCCCTCGCCTCGCCTGCTTCTGCGGCAAAGCCAGCAGCAAACCCGGCCGCGCCTTTGCCCTGAAAAAGGGGGATTTTTTTGATAGTTGGTCGCGTCCCTGCGCGGCAAAAGGCACTTTTTTCACACGCTCTGCTTACAGGAAAGGCTTGCGAGGTGGGCGGGGCTGTAGAAAATAGCACAAGCAGCCTCTCCCCTCTTTCCAAATGCCCACCGAAGCCTGGCCGCTTGATTCGCCGATGTTCCCGCCGCTGGTGCTGCGGCCGCCGCATGGGCCGCGCCTCGTGCGGCTCTTGGTGATGCTTTTGGCGGTCCTGTTTTATCTGCCTCCCGCCGGTTGGAGCCCGCTCACCAACGGCCCGGAGGGGGAATTTGCCGCCGCCGCCCAAGATTTACTGATCCATGGCGGCTGGACCGCCACCCCAACGGCATCGCTGCATGGGCCGCTCGTGCTCTGGCTTGCACGCCTTTCATTGGGCCTTTTTGGAGTGAATGAATTCGCCGCACGGCTTCCGGCGGTGCTAAGCGTTGTGGCCACCGTCTGGGTAGTGTTGCGGATGGCGGAACGCTTCGGCGGGATCTGGCAGGGATTTGTGGCGGCTCTCGTTCTGCTCTGTTCGCCGGGAATGTTTACGCTCGGGCGAGTGCTCACCCCTGCTCCGCTTACTGCCGCCTTGCTCGCAGCAACGATCTATTGCCTCCAGCGCGGCTCCGAATGCCGCCCCACCCGCCGTCGCTGGCTGCTGCTGGCGGGAATCGTTTGGAGCCTGGCAACGCTTGCGGGAGGCTGGCCCGCGGGAATCATTCCCCTCGCGACCGTGCTCCTGC
This sequence comes from uncultured Spartobacteria bacterium, assembly GCA_903928175.1. Lineage (GTDB taxonomy): Bacteria > Verrucomicrobiota > Verrucomicrobiia > Chthoniobacterales > Chthoniobacteraceae > UBA695. The sequence goes on from CAIYQA010000038.1 coordinate 4,178, forward strand.
TCGCGCTTTTTTACCGGGAAGCGCGCATCCGGTTCCGGGCGCTGCTCTCCTGGCAAGGGGCGCTCCTGTTTGCCCTGACATTCACCGTGCTGACAGTTTCAGGATTTCCGCCCCTCGGCCATGCGGAGGGCGAAAATCCATGGGCCCGCCCACTGCTTCTCTCCTGGCAGGCAGGCTTGCTTTTTCCTTGGTCGCTGCTGCTCCTGCCGGCTTTCGGGGCCGTCGCTGCACAGTGCCTCGCCCGGCGTCCGCTGGACTGGAACGAGGCGCTGCCGTTTGCCTGGCTTGTTGCGGGATTCGCCGTCGCTCTGGCAGCTCCGAGCCTTTTTTCCCCACTGCTTTTCTGGCCTGCTTTCGCGGTGTGGGGAGCACAACGGCTCCAGACCATGCACCGGCGGCTTTTTTTGTGGGGATGCGGCTTGATCGCCCTGGTGGCGTGCGGCGGGCTTTATCTGACGCAACAATTGCGCGCGGTGCTCCCGTGGCTTCTCCCGTCAAAGGCCCAGGCGTTCGCGGCGATCCCGGATTTCTTTTGGTCCGCCGTGACACCGGTCGCTTTTATCGCTGTGCTGGCTTTTTTATTGTTTGTGGGCGCGGCATTTTGGGCGGAAATCTTTCAAAACCGCCGGTTCGCTCTGCTGGCCCTCATCGCCGCGATGATTCCCGCCGGATTCGCCTTTGCGGATATCGGCGCGAAATTCGCCTCCTATTTTTCCGACGCCGCGATGGCGGGCTGCATCGACTCCAAACACGAGGCAGGGCGAGTGATTTTCCTGGATGCCAGCCGAGCCGAAACCAGCAGCCTGCGGTTTTATTTGGGCGAAGAATCGCGGCGCTCGTTGCAGCCGTGCGGAACGGTGGGGGATCTCCAGGCCGCATGGACCCCCCCGGTTTTGCTCGTGACCAGCCGCAGCCGCCTTCCGTATTGGAAGCAACTCCTGGAAGCCCGGGTGAGCGTCGTTTGCGAGTCCGGCGAGCATGTCTTGCTGGCTGCGCATGGGGAAATGAAGAATCAGGAAACCAGGAAGCCAGGAAGAGGGATTGAGATGTACTGATTTTTTGGCGAGAGAGTGACGATTGGCTGCTGTTCGCGAACGCCTTCTCTTCAGTGTTTTCCTGGTTTCCTGGCTTCCTGATCGCCTTTTCGCAATAACGCCTTCGCAATTCCCCAAGAAGGGGATTGATAAATGCCAGCACTCCCGTCTTAATTCTGGGCACGCTTTTTACCCGATGCCCAAGAATACCGACCTCAAAAAGATCCTCCTCATCGGCTCCGGCCCGATCGTCATCGGCCAGGGCTGCGAATTTGACTATTCCGGCGTGCAAGCCTGCAAGGCGCTGGCCGAGGAAGGCTACGAAGTGGTGCTGGTCAATTCCAACCCGGCCACGATCATGACCGACCCGGAGTTCGCCTCGCGCACCTACATCGAGCCGATCACGGCGGAAGTGGTCGAGCGCATCATCGAAGCCGAGCGGCCCGATGCGCTCCTGCCCACCCTCGGTGGCCAGACGGCGCTCAATACCGCGATGGAACTCGTGCGCAACGGTGCGCTGGAACGCTGGAACGTCAAGCTGATCGGGGCGAACGCCGAGGCGATCGAAAAGGGCGAAGACCGCCAAAAATTCAAGGAGGCGATGATCAAGATCGGCCTCGACGTGCCCAAATCCGGCATCGCCCACACGCTGGAGGAAGCCCGCAAAGTCGCCGCCGAGATCGGCACGATGCCGCTCATCATCCGGCCCGCTTACACGCTGGGCGGAGCGGGCGGCGGCATCGCCTACAACCGCGAGGAGTATGACGAAATCATCGCCCGCGGGCTCGATCTCTCCCCGGTGAGCGAAGTGCTCGTCGAGGAATCGCTCCTCGGCTGGAAGGAATACGAGATGGAAGTCATGCGCGACCGCGCGGACAACTGCGTCATCATCTGTTCCATCGAAAATTTTGATCCGATGGGCGTCCACACCGGCGACTCGATCACCGTCGCGCCGGCCCAGACCCTCACGGACAAGGAATACCAGCTCATGCGCGATGCTTCCTTCGCGGTGATCCGGGAAATCGGCGTCGAAACCGGCGGCTCCAACATCCAGTTCGCCGTGAACCCGGACAACGGGCGGATGATTGTCATCGAGATGAACCCGCGCGTCTCGCGCAGTTCGGCGCTCGCCTCCAAGGCTACCGGGTTCCCGATTGCCAAGATCGCCGCCAAGCTCGCCGTCGGCTACACGCTCGACGAGGTCCGCAACGACATCACGCGCGAAACTCCGGCCAGCTTCGAGCCCACGATCGACTATTGCGTCGTCAAGATTCCGCGCTTTGCGTTCGAGAAATTCCCGCAGGCCGACGCGACCCTCACCACCCAGATGAAGAGCGTGGGCGAGGCGATGTCGATCGGGCGCACCTTCAAGGAGTCGCTTCAAAAATGTCTGCGTTCGCTGGAAATCGGGCGCTTCGGCCTCGGCGGCGACGGCAAGCAACTCCCGGCCCTCCTCGCGGACGGGACGTGGGACATCGACCTCATCACCCGCAAGCTCGCCACGCCGAATTTCCTGCGCGTTTTCTACCTCCGCTATGCCTTCCTGGCCGGGTTCGACATCGAGAAGCTTTTTGAGCTCACCAAGATCGACCGCTGGTTCCTGGTCCAGATCAAGCAACTCGTGAACGAGGAGTTCCTGTACGAAAACAACCCGACGGAAATCCCGCTCTTGCGCGCCAAGAAGCTCGGCTTCTCCGACCGTCAGCTTGCCCATTTTGCCGGGATCACCGAAGGCGAGATTCGCGCCCAACGCAAAGCGGCGGGGATCGTTCCCACCTACCGCCTCGTGGATACCTGCGCGGCGGAATTCGAGGCGTACACTCCGTATTACTACTCCACCTACGGCGACGAGAACGAAACCAAGCCCTCGGATGGCCGCAAGAAAATCATGATCCTCGGCGGCGGCCCCAACCGCATCGGCCAGGGCATCGAGTTCGATTACTGCTGCGTCCACGCCTCGTTCGCCCTGCGGGAAGCCGGGTTCGAGACCATCATGGTCAACTCCAACCCGGAGACGGTTTCCACCGACTACGACACCCGCGATCGCCTCTACTGCGAGCCGCTCCCGCTTGCAGACGTGCTCACCATCTCCGAGCAGGAGCAATGCTGGGGGGCCATCGTGCAGTTCGGCGGCCAGACGCCGCTCAACCTGGCCAACGGCCTCAAGGAAAACGGCGTCAACATCCTCGGCACCCAGCCCGAAAGCATCGACACCGCCGAAGACCGCAAGAAATTCTCGGCCATGATCGACAAGCTGGCGCTGCTTTGCCCGCCTAACGGCACGGCCACCAACGAGGCCGAAGCCGTCGAAGCCGCCACGCGCATCGGCTACCCCGTGGTCGTCCGCCCGTCGTTCGTGCTCGGAGGCCGCGCCATGGAGATCGTCTATAACGAGGCCGACCTGCGCCGCTACATCCGCACGGCGGTGGAAGCCAGCCCCGAGCGTCCCGTCCTGGTGGACCGCTTCCTGGAAGACGCCGTGGAAGTCGATGTCGATTGCATCAGCGACGGCGAAACCGCCGTCATCGGGGCGATCATGGAGCATATCGAGTATGCCGGAATCCACAGCGGCGACAGCGCCTGCGCCATCCCGGCGTTCTCACTCTCGGACTTCGTCAAGGCGACCATCAGCGACGCCACCAAGGCGATGGCGCGCGAGCTCAACGTCAAGGGGCTCATGAACGTGCAGTTCGCGGTGAAGAACGAGGTCGTTTACATCTTGGAAGTCAACCCGCGCGCCTCGCGCACGGTGCCCTTCGTCTCCAAGGCGACCGGCGTGCCGCTCGCCAAGCTGGCCGCGCGCGTCATGGCCGGCGAGACGCTGGAACAACTCGGGTTCACAAAGGAAATCATCCCGGACCATTACTCCGTGAAAGAAGCCGTCTTCCCGTTCATCAAATTTCCCGGCATCGACATCGCGCTCGGGCCGGAAATGAAATCGACCGGCGAAGTGATGGGGATCGACGAAGACCTGGGGCTCGCCTACGCCAAGGCGCAGATGGCCGCCCAGCCGTCGCTGCCCAAGGGGGGCAACATCTTCCTGAGCGTGCGCGATGCCGACAAAGCTGAGGCCGCCGTGCTGGCCGAACGGTTCGACCAACTCGGCTTCAAGCTCTACTCCACCGGCGGCACCGCCAAGGCGCTCGCCGCAGCGGGCGTGCCCGTGAACAAATTGTTCAAAGTCACCGAAGGCCGTCCGAACGTGTTGGATATGATCAAGAACGGCGAGATCGACTTCATCATCAACACCCCGAGCGGCAAAATCCCGCGCGAGGACGAAGTGAAAATCCGCAGCGCCGCCGTGGCCAACCGGATTCCCATCATGACCACCCTCTCCGGCGCGAAAGCCAGCCTCAACGGCATCTGCTCCATGAAAACCAAGGGCCTGCGCGTCAAGCCGATCCAGGAATACCACCAGGCGCTCAACGCACGGGAGTAACGCGGAAACTAAACCTTTGGAGCGTTGCAAGATGCTCCTCGTTCCCAAGTTATACTTGGGAACGCACTTGCGGGCGCAACTCTATTGCGGCTGTGGGGAATGGTGCTTCGATGCGCTGGTAAGCCCTTTGCAGGCAACGGAGTTGCCGGGACAAGCGCGTTCAATCTCCAAACACATCCCAAAGGCTGACCCTCAGCCGAGCCATCACCCGTTCCAGTCTGCCCAAAGTGATCGACTGCTGACGGTTTTCCAGCCGGAATAGAGAGGATGGTGTCAACCCCGTCCGTTTGGAGAACTCAGCATAACTCGTTTGCCCTCTGGTTTTTTTGAGGAACTCCGCCAGCTTTTCATCGAGTTGGGCAACCTTTAACACACGGCAAGTGAGGTGGACCCCGGAAACCGGGCCAGAGGCTAAGTGATAGAAAAGCGGAGGTGGTGAGGGTAAAACCAACCAAGAAACCACCGAAATGAAAGCCAAACGCCGCAGACACGATCCACAATTCAAAGCCAAAGTCGC
>CAIYQA010000039.1 GCA_903928175.1 uncultured Spartobacteria bacterium
AAACAACGACGGGAAATGGAGCACAAAGCAGCATTCCCGGTGGATTCTGCGGTTGTTAGAAGTCAAAAAATCACGTAAGTATCTGAAAACAAATGTCTCCGTAGTTCAACGGATAGAACGGAGGTTTCCTAAACCTTAAATCCGGGTTCGATTCCCGGCGGGGACATAGCCTAAAACCCTTCTGGAAATGGCTTAAATACAGGGTTTCAGGCCAATCTGCGTTTGAACCCCATTTTCCCTATGAAACCCCATAAAACGCCATTCTACCCCTAAAAAACCTTCTCCAAAACCTTCTCCAGAAAAAATTAAGGTTTCGGTTTCTCCTTGCGAGCCTCGCCTCGCAGAGGTATCCCTGCCCGCGTTGCTCCTGAGAAAGCAACACGCCAAACTCTTACCCTCGGGCCTAATGAACCCTTGGAGGCGAAAAACCACAGAGAAAAGCAGCCGCTTCGTTGGATACCGCCGGAGTCATTACCGGCGGGATAAGGTCTCAGCCTTCCAGCGGAGCGGCTCTTTTTATTCCAACCATGTCAAAAAACCAGACGGCCTCCAGCGGGCCTTACTTCCACCGGCAAGGAAAGCGGGTGGAGCTTCGCATACCCTTGGAAGGGGGTTCCTTTGAAATCGCGGAAGGCATCCTTGCCGCCTTTGGCGGGGATGAGCCTTGGCTTGCCGGGATTCTGGCAAACGGCGTTGAGGATGAGCTTGAGCAATACGCCGCTCCGAACGACGGCGCGGGATACGAACTGATCGACGACTGCGCCAGCAACCGCGAGGAAGGCTTGAAGGCAATCCGCCACTTTATCGCCCTCGGCTGGCTCGACCATGACGACCTTCGGCGCTATGAACGGGAGCACCCGGCAGGGCGGGAGTCGTTAAGCGAGCATGAGCGCGGGCTGTTACAAGTAAAGGAAATGGAAGAGCGAGGCTTGCCGCCGGAGGACATCGAGAGTTATCGGCAGTATGTTGAGCACCGGCGGGCGGATAACGAGAGGATGAAGGCGGTTTTAACAGAAGGAAGGGCGGCATGAGTGCGCTGACCGCCAATGCCGAACCGCTTTCCCTCCGGGTTGTGATTGACCTTGGACCGGCGATCCAAGCCGCCATCGCCTCCGAAGTGAGACGTCAAACGGACGCGATCCTTTCCGACGCGGAAGCGGGCAACAAGTGGGTGGGCATCAACCAGGCTTGCCGAGAAACGCTGGCCACGCGGGCGCAGATTCACGCGGCTTGCGCGGCGAATGAACTTGCCTACCGCCCCGCCGACGCCCGCCACAGCCCCACGGAGACGCGCGGACGCAAGCGCACTAGCCGCACAACCAAAAAGATTTTCCGCCTCAAAGACCTCTGGCTTTGGAGAGACAGGGGCCGCGTGGCGGCTATACGGTAAAATCCCCATTGCTCGCCCGGCAGGATGATCTTCTTGCCGGGCTTCTTGCTGGCCGGTAGGATGCGTGCATGATCTGGATTATGTTGCTCCTGATTTTCATCGCTTCGATTCGCGGAGTGGTGCGCGGACTCCGCCGATGCAACGCCGAAGGGTTTCTACTCGGCATCGTCTCGGTGTCTCTTGGCTGGTATTTCTACGGCATCTTGGGGGCGATTGTCGCCCCGTTTGCGGTCGGGGTTGCCGTCTGGCTGATTTGCTCAATTGTCCTTGCGCTCTTTTATTAGGTTGTGCGGCACTCTCGATCATCGGCGTTATTGTCTTCTCGTAGCCCCCTGCATTGCCGCTGTGGGGTGTCCATGTTCTCCATGCAACATAGAGTGGGCGGAAGTAGGTTCTTTCCGGGCGGTCGGGGTGCGAGTCGGCTTAATGGCGCAGACTTTCTCTAGCTAATGGAAAAAATTCACCATGTCGGTATCGGAATTGAAAACACCCTCCAACAGAGTAACATAGCCAAAACGAAACCGACATTGCAGCGCCGATGATGGAAACATGGGCCTTGGCGTGGCATTTTGATGATTCAAAAGCGATACCGTTTCGCTTTATTGCCGAATTTCAGGGGATATACCGGCCCAGCAATGCTGATGAAATCAGGATTTCCCTCTTTGCTGCCTGCCCGCAAAAAGGAAACGGAAATCAGTGAATTTTCGCCCACTGACTAGAGAAGCGTTGCGCCATTAAGTTGACCCGCAGGCCGTGCCCCGGTGGAAGAACCTATCCGGGGGGGAGGCAGGCGATGGGAGGGCGGCACCGAGCGAGAGGACGCGCTTGGCTTTCGGCTTTGGGTGCAGTCTGTGCGCAGTTGCGCACATTCTCAACGGCCTCAGCGGCTCCAATCAGTTGTCGAGCGCATAGACGGCAAGATCG
>CAIYQA010000040.1 GCA_903928175.1 uncultured Spartobacteria bacterium
GTCTATGGCGTGAGCGATCCGCACGGGGAACGCTTTTCCTTTGCCCGGCTCGCGCAAGGGCTCAAAGGGGGCAGGTTCGCCACCCCGCAGGAGTTAATCGCCGCGGTGCTGGAGCAGGCCCGCCATTTTTCGCAAGGCGGGCCGTTTGACGACGACGTGGCGCTGGTGGCGATCCAAAGGGGGAGATAAGTCCTATAGGTCCTATACGACCTATAGGTCCCAAGAAACTAGCTCGCTCCTATTTCTTGGCTTCCTTGGCCCAAGTTTCTTTCAAAGTGATCGTCCGGTTGAAGACCAGCTTCCCGGGGGTGGAATCCTTATCGAGCGCAAAGTAGGCGAGCCGCTCAAACTGGTAACGTTCCTCGGGCGAGGCGGCGGCAAGCGACGGCTCGCACTTGGCCGTGAGGACTTCGAGGCTGTCCGGGTTGAGGTGCGCCTTGAAGTCGCCCTCCGCGTCCGGTTCGGGCACGGTGAAAAGGCGGTCGTAGAGGCGCACTTCGGCGTCGATGGCGCGGGAGGCGCTGACCCAGTGGATCGTCCCTTTCACCTTGCGGTCGGCATTGGGCCCGCCGCGTTTGGTGCCGAGATCGACCGTGCAGCGCAGCTCTGCGATGTTCCCTGCGGCATCCTTGACGACCTCTTCACACTGGATGATGTAGCCGTATTTAAGCCGCACTTCGCCGCCGGGCCGGAGCCGGAAATATTTCGGAGGCGGGACTTCCATGAAGTCATCCGCCTCGATGAAAATCTCGCGGGTAAACGGGATTTTGCGCAGATCGGTCGGGCTGTCGGGAAGATTATAGGCTTCGAGCTCCTCGCAGTGATCCTCCGGGAGATTGGTGAACACGACCTTCACGGGGCGCAACACGGCAAGCCGACGCAGCGCATGCCGGTTGAGGTCATCGCGGATGGCGTGATCGAGCACCCCGACTTCCGTCATTCCGTCATATTTGGTAATTCCGATGTTGTAGGCAAAATCGCGGAGCGCACGCGAGGTGACGCCGCGCCGACGCAGGCCGCTGATCGTGGGCATGCGCGGGTCGTCCCAACCGTTGACGAGGCGGTCCTGCACGAGCTGCATCAACTTGCGCTTGCTCATGACCGTGTAGGTGAGGTTCAGGCGCGCGAATTCATACTGGTGCGGCAGCGGGCGCGGCAGGGCGAGCGCTTCGAGAATCCAGTCGTAGAGCGCACGGTGCACCTCAAACTCCAGCGTGCAAATGGAATGGGTGACTCCCTCAATGTAGTCGCTCAGGCAATGGGCGAAGTCGTACATCGGATAAATCCGCCACGACGCGCCGGTGTGGTGGTGTTCGACGTGCCGGATGCGGTAGAGGAGCGGATCGCGCAGCCAGATGTTGGGTGCGGCCACATCAATCTTCGCCCGCAGCGTGCGCGCGCCATCGGGAAACTCGCCCGCGCGCATCCGCGCGAACAGGTCGAGGTTCTCCTCCACGCTCCGGTCCCGGAACGGGCTGGCCGTGCCGTTGCGGCGGCGCTCGTCGATTTCATCCGCCGTGAGATCGCATACAAACGCTTTGCCAAGCCGGATCAACTGCACGGCGTAGCTGTGGATTTGCTCAAAGTAATCGCTCGCGTAGAACGGCTCGACATTGGGCGTCCCCGCCGGGACCGCGCCGAGATGGAAATCGGGCGTGCCGTTCACCCGTTGTGTCGCGGGCGTCGCCCCCCTGGGTTTCAACCCCAGGCAATGATCCGCAAAGCCGCCGATGAGCCAGTTCACATCGGCCACGATGGAATCGACATATTCGACCTCCTCCTTGGCCGGGTTCGTGTCGTCCATGCGCAGGTGGCAGATGCCGCCGAACTCGCGGGCGATGCCGAAGTTCAGGCAGATCGACTTGGCGTGGCCGATGTGCAAATAGCCGTTGGGCTCCGGCGGAAAGCGCGTGACAATTTGGGCGTATTTGCCCGCCTGGACATCCCCAGCGACAACGTCACGGATGAAGTCGGACGGGGCGGGCGAAGGTGCGTCGGCTGAATTGCTCATAGCTTGAAAAAAAGCAGCCTAGCAAGCTCGAGCGGGAAGTTCAACTCCGGCGAGGGAATAATACCCCGCGAGGCGTTGGACTTTTCCGGAATCGGTGCGATGTTCTGTCAAGAGGAGATTTTTATGGCGGTACAACTTGAGAACGAAATCTTGATGCCGGTGGGGGATATTACGTTGGAAGGAGAGTTGCAAATCCCGCCGAATGCCACCGGGGTGGTTCTTTTCGCGCACGGCAGCGGCAGCAGCCGGTTTAGCCCGCGCAATCAGTTCGTGGCGCGGATGCTGCGCGAGGCGGGGTTGGGCACGTTGCTTTTCGACCTGCTCACGCGGGAGGAAGAGATGATCGACTCTTTCACCCGGCACCTGCGTTTTGATATCGTGCTCCTTTGCGAGCGCCTGGTTGCGGCAACCCACTGGCTCGATAATGTAGAGGCTGCGCGAGGTCTGCGCGTCGGATACTTTGGCTCCAGCACCGGAGGCGGCGCGGCGTTGATGGCGGCGGCAAAGCTGGGGGAGGATATTGGCGCGGTGGTTTCGCGCGGAGGCAGGCCCGACCTGGCTTCGGCTTGGCTTCCCAAAGTGAAGAGCCCCACCCTGCTCCTCGTGGGCGAGCTCGATACGGTGGTGATCGGCCTGAACCGCGACGCCATGAGCCGGATGACCTGTCCCACGGAATTGCGCCTCATTCCCGATGCCACTCATCTCTTTGAGGAACCCGGGGCGCTCGAAGCCGTGGCCCATGAAGCCGCGGATTGGTTCCAAAATCATTTGGTCCCGAAAGCGAGCGTCTAGGAGCATTTTCATTTGATGTTGTCGCATTGATTGTGCGCTGAAAGCGCATGGGAAACCAGCCCAGGGCAGAGCGCAGCGTCGCCCTGGGTGCCGCGCAACAACCGGTTGCGCCCTGCAAGGGTGCTGGTAAGGGGAGCGGATTGAGCGCGAGCGTTTCCCAGTGCCCTTGCAGGGCACGGCTCTCTCACACGCATACCCAGGGCGCTGCCCTGGGCTGGTTTACTCAGCCCCTTCGGGGCGAAAGGAATGCGACAAATTAAACCGAAACTGGTCTAGAACGCGCCATCCCGGTCGTGCCCGGGGATCGCGATCCCGCGGCACTTGTCCGCGCACAGGAGCCGCGCCGCCACGTTCTCATGGGTCGCGCGCTCGATCTGCCGACTCGAAAACACGCCCGTGGCGTAGCTGTAAAGCAGCAATCCCAGAAGCGTTGCAGGCGGGTATTGCTGGCTTCCCGTCCCCCGCTCGTTGACTTGCGCGCTGCTCAGATCGAGTTCTCCGACCGCGTCCATGATGAAATGCGCCAGGTGATTGCCCGCAACCCAATCCCGCAGATCGGGCGGCAATAAGAGCGGCGTGTCGTGGGCAATGTTTACAAACCGGGCTGACATGCCCCTTGTTGCCATACTCTGCCTTGCGAGGGGAAGTCCGACAGGCTGCTAGTCAGCGCTTCATTTCCATACGGGACAGAAAGCGCCATTTTGACGCACTTTTTTCGCGTTCGGAGTTGCGGCGGGCTCCCGGCTTGGCTATCAATACGCTTTACCCAAGATGAACCCCACCCTGCTCATTGTTGATGACGAGAAGCACACCCGCGACGGGTTGCGCAGTTCGTTGGAAGACAACTTCGATGTGTACGTGGCGGCAGACATCCAGGGAGCCCTCAACATCCTGGAGGCCGACTCGGTGGATGTGATGGTGACCGATCTGCGCCTGGGCGGGGAGGATGGGATGAAGCTCATCGACCGGGCGTTGACGCTGCCGCACCCCCCCGTCTGCATCATGATGACCGCCTACGGCTCGGTGGACACGGCTGTGGAGGCAATGAAGCACGGGGCTTACGATTTCATCACCAAACCGCTGAACATCGACCGGTTGGAGATTCTCATCAACCGGGCCTTGCGCAGCCGCGAGGCGGAAAAGGAGAACAAAGAGCTGCGCCAACAGGTGGAACAGCGCTTCGGGCTGGAAAGTTTGATCGGCAATTCGGCGGCCATGCACGAGGTCTTCGAAGTCATCCGGCAGGTGGCCCCCTCCCGCGCCACGGTTCTGATCCAGGGCGAAAGCGGCACGGGCAAGGAGTTGGTGGCCCACGCGATCCACAACCTCAGCGGGCGGCCCAAGCAGAAATTCGTGGCCGTGCACTGCGCGGCACTCTCGCCGCAGTTGCTGGAGAGCGAGCTTTTCGGCCACGAACGCGGGGCATTCACCGGGGCGACCGAGCGGCGCATCGGCCGCTTCGAGCAGGCCAGCGGCGGCACGCTCTTTTTGGACGAGATCGGCGAGATCGACGCGAATCTCCAGATAA
>CAIYQA010000041.1 GCA_903928175.1 uncultured Spartobacteria bacterium
CATTTCGGAAGGCTGAGAAGAAATCACGACCTCGGAATACCCATATTGAATATCTGCGATGCTACCAAGTTTAACGCCCGATGCTGTGGCAATAACTTCGGCTCGTGCCTTTGCATTTGCCACTGCATCTGCCAGCACCCGCTGCTTCAGTGCTTCGGGATCAGCCACCGTGAAGTTGATGCGAACCTGCGGCTCTGCTCCTCTCTGCACGAGGGAAGACAGAAATTTTCCAACCAGAGTCTGGTCGACGGGCAATTCCATGCACAACTGGTGCGTCGCCGTATATCCGATGTGCTTGTACCGACCATTTTCATATTGAGTTTCGTCCGAGACTCCGAACTGAACAGTCTTGAGATCGGCCCCTGGTAGATTCAATTCGCTGGCGGCGGCACGGATGGCTTCCACCCGAGAGTTGCACCCCTCGATGGCTTTGTCATATTGAGGTCGCGGATGTGCCACGCTGAAAAAGAGCGAAATGCGATCAGGGGCTTGCGAGGCGCTCCCTTTGCCTTGGACGCGGATGGTTCGGGTTTTCATATCGGCATTCTACAATAGGGGACAGACATTTACGGGGGGACAGGCTGAAAGAAATTTCATAAGCGGTATGCCTGCGAATGTCCCACCCCCTGTTTTATGATTCTGAAAAATGAACAGGCGAACTTTTCTTACTGCACTCCCCGTGCTGGCTTTTTCAGCGGGAATCATCTCCCGCCTGGTACCCGAACGAGGGGTTCCAGGGGCTTTCATTGAAGATGACGAATGGAACTGGTGGCGAAATCTGCCCCGCACGCTCTTGTCGGCATCCGACGATCCCTTTGCCGCTGCGTTGATTCAAGCCGCAGCCCGGAGGAGTGACATTCGGATCGTGTATGCAGGTGGTTCTGAAGCGGGCGGTTCTCGGGTCATTTCCCCGCTAGGCGTTTTTACCGTGGAAGGATACGAGGGTGTTTACGTCTCAGCACTGTGCCATCGCCGGAACGCCGAACGGGTTTTCCGCCTTGATCGCATTGAGGCAGTGGCCTGATTATTGATTCCGAACAAACTGCGTCCATGAGCATAAAAGCCGCCCGAATCAATGGCATCGAAGTTTCCGTCTGCGGAGTCGGCGAACTTCCCGATTTTGCGGGCCAGGGAGTCACGCACGTCGTTTCCCTTTGGGACGGGTATCACGCAGACGACCCCAAACCACGCCAACTCATCAGCTCAATCTTTCCCGTTGCGCAGGTCCATTTTGGGTTCTTCAACGATGTGTTTACCCGCTTCAGTGGAGACTACGCGCCTCAATTGGAGGCGATTCGGGAAATCCTGACTTTCACGTCAGGACTCCGTGGAGGCAACTACCTCCTGCTCCACTGCGCTGTTGGCGTCTCCCGCTCAGCGGCCATGACGTTCGCCACGCTTTGCCAGCACGCCGGGCCAGGATTTGAGGCCGATTGTTTTCGGGCGTTGATACAAATCCGCCCCTCAGCCAGTCCCAATCCCCTGATTGTCGAATTTGCCGATGAGTTGCTGGGCCGGGATGGAGCAATGATCGCATCAACCAAGGGAAAACGAGAACCCTCCGAATGAGATAAAAGGTCTGCATTGTGAAATACAGAGATTTCCATTATCCGCCTCCAAATCGTCCCGCTCGCGCGGACGTAAAAGCCACGATTTATGTTGATGTCGATTGGGGTAGCACCGGCATCTGGATTGTCGAACCCGGTCTTTACGCAAACGCAGATTATGCTTTGTTCGATTTGCCCGAATGGCTGGTCGAGCGTTTCGATTATTGGACTTGGTGGTTTAATGGAATGCCTTTTGGTGGCTTCAGTAACCAAACAGACTGGGAGGAATTCACAGCTTATGGAAGATCGCTCGCGATCGACCTCAAACTGGTACTCGGTAACGAATATGAGGTGCGCTATGGCCGCACGGAAATTCATGTACCAATCCCAAAGGCACCCGAAGACCTTGAACGCATCCCTAAAAAGATGAGGAAGCATCCGCGACCAACATTGTTCGACATTCTGCGCAAACATGCCAAAGCCCAGCGCGACCAATAATTTATCATTTTCCCCTGGATAGACCCAAAGAGGTAGCCAGCACCTATGAGCCATTTTCTGAAGATATTCTGCTTTCTGGCGTGCGGAGTTCTCGTTTTGAAATTCGGATTTTGGATTGGTATTTTCAGCCTGCCAACCCTCCTGCTTCTCGTGTGGCTGACGATTTACTTTGGGAGGAAAGTGCTGTGACACCATAGACTTTGCCTCGCTCCCATCTGTGGACGCATTGCCATGTAGGCCACAGATGCGTAGGATCGGATGAACTGTTGAACTTCGCCGGTTTCACCGAGGCACTTTTCTACGAAGCGTATCCGCTGTAATGACCAATTCCTGCACGATATGGATCAACGTGCAATTTTCCATTTTATCCCGGCTCGCTTGGCGCGACGGCGTGTTTCCCTCCATTCCGCAAGATATTCTGGCGAGTAATCACTTCCGAATATCATTCCGCCCCAGTCGTCCCAGTGGTAAATCGATTGCCCAGAAGCATCGATTTCCTTGTAATGGGAGTTGGTCATCCGATGCCCACATTAGCTTGCGAGAACGGGAGACCCATCCACATAG
>CAIYQA010000042.1 GCA_903928175.1 uncultured Spartobacteria bacterium
GCTCTTGTTGCCCTTGCCGTGGCGGATGAGCAAGGTATGGGTGCTGGCATCATAGTCAGTTTTGTCGAGCTGGGTCATTTCGGTCCGCCGAACCCCGGTGGCGTAGAAGAGTTCGAGAATTGTTCGGTCGCGCAGGCCGAAGGTACCGGCCATGTTGGGAATGGCCAGGAGTCGCTGGATTTCCGCCGGGCTGAGACATTTTGGGAGGCGCTGGGCTTGCTTGCGCGGCAGGTCGAGGTCGGCGGCTGGGTTGGCGGGAATGGTGCCGCAGCGGCACAGCCAGGCGAAGAGCCGGCGCACCACTCCCAGGCGCCCGAGCTGGGTATTGACCACCAACGGCTCGCCGGTGCGCGGCGAGCGGTAGTGGTAGAGATGAAGCTGGTAGGCGGCAACCTCGGCCCGGCTGAAGGCGGCGGGAGTGGTGAGGTGCTGAGAAACCGCCCATTCCAGGAACCCCCGCAACGCCCAGCGGTGGAACTCAACGGTGTCCGGGGAAAGCGAGCGAGCACCGAGATATTCCAGAAACACGTCCGCATGGGCGCTGATGCTGGCGGCGGGCGGGGGAGGGGTTGGCGCGGCGGTTGCGCCACCTTTTCGACGCCCCCGCATGGCTAAAATGGTAGGGTCACAAAGTGCGTTGTGCATGGGGAGGCAGTATGACCGAATCAATCCGGGGAGGCGATGGCATATTCAAAACGGTTCGGCGGGCGGTGGATTCTTTTGTTCCCCAGGCATCAATTGGCCCCCCCCCTTTTGCGGATGTGACCAGCCCTGACCGTTGGGAATGATCTGGAGAATTGTCGGATCGTCGGCACTCAGAGTTAGGGAGTAACGGCTGTTGACCCCGAAAATGGTTGAAATGTCCAAATTTTATCATTAGTTCAAACTTTAGCAGCGCGTCAATCATCAATTGCTCCGCGTATTCTATCAAATCCGGGATTCAAATTGCAAAAGTCCCCTCACCCGATAACCACAAGATGATTCAGGCCAACCCGCGCCTTTAACCCATGTCTCTAAAATTCCCGAAATCCCTTATTCGCATTCTACCAGCACTCACCGCGGGAGTGCTGTCATTGCCGCTTGTTGCCGTGGAATCTGGTCGGATTCCCGAGCGTTCATCAGTCGGGCAACCCGTTGCAGCCAAGGCATTTCCGGAGATTGCCTTCACCACCCGCACCGTGAAGACCACGGTTGAGAGCGGCATCGGCGAGGTTGATCTCACGTACGATTTTACAAACAAATCAGATTTGCCCCTCGTGGTCGAGGAGTTCACGGTCAGCTGTGGGTGTATGTTAGGCACCTCGGATGGCAAAAGTGTTGAACCTGGAGCCAGCGGGCGGATCAAGGCGAAATTTCTGACAAAGGGCCTGCGGGGAACGATCACCAAATCCCTGCTCGTGAAATTTGTCGGCTTCGGCGCGGTGGAGCTCAGCGCGGAGGTGACGATTCCTGAGACTCTAACCTACTCAGCCCAGACCCTGCGCTGGTCCGTGGGTGGCAAACCCGAACCACGCGTCATCGACATCGCGGTCAACAGCGCCAAACAGGTCCGCGTTCTATCAGTCAAGGGCGACCCGTCCTTCGATGCCGCGCTTGAGACCGTCGAAGAAGGCCGCCGCTACCGGGTCACGATCTCGCCGCACGACACGACGGCCGAGCATGTGGGTATTTTCCAGGTCC
>CAIYQA010000043.1 GCA_903928175.1 uncultured Spartobacteria bacterium
GCCCGCGAATCGGCTCCAGCTATCCGCGGGTTCACACCCGCGGCCCCATTGAAGCCCGAAGCTGACCACCGTTGGCGGCTCCCTCGACGCCACTATCCGCGGGTTCACACCCGCGGCCCCATTGAAGCTGAGTTGGGCGACCTGCCGTAATGGGGTTCACCTGACTATCCGCGGGTTCACACCCGCGGCCCCATTGAAGCCGATAGTTTGCTCTTCAACGAACCGGGCCACGCGGCTCTATCCGCGGGTTCACACCCGCGGCCCCATTGAAGCCCAGCGCATCGGCTGCCACATTGGGGTCCGTGGTGCGCCTATCCGCGGGTTCACACCCGCGGCCCCATTGAAGCGCAAAGCGGCGTTTGGGGCGATGCCAGAGCCTTTCCTATCCGCGGGTTCACACCCGCGGCCCCATTGAAGCGCTGCGGCCTCAGAAAGACCCCATCCAAGTTTACGCAAACTATCCGCGGGTTCACACCCGCGGCCCCATTGAAGCCACCTTCATTGTTCGGGCGCGACTGACGCAGTTCGACTATCCGCGGGTTCACACCCGCGGCCCCATTGAAGCAACCGCTGAAGGCTTTTGCGTTGTGGAAGTGGAATGTTTCTATCCGCGGGTTCACACCCGCGGCCCCACGGATTCGTTGCCTTTTTGCAAGGTGACCTTAAAAGCGGCGCGGGTTTCACAAGGGCTCTATTTTAAGGCCAAAACCGGCTACCCCACCAGCCCAAAAACCATCGGCGAAGCGATCCGCAAGCGTCGCCTCGACCTCGGCCTTAAACAGCCAGAAGCGGCAAAAATAATCGGGTGCAACTACCTTACCCTCGTGAACTGGGAGAAGGGACACTTCACTCCCAGGGTGAACCGCATGGCCGGGGTTGTTCGGTTCTTGGGCTACAATCCCCTGCCGACTGGAGCCACCATCGCCGAGCAACTTGTCGCCCACCGCAAAGCACGCGGCCTAACGCAGAAGAATTTCGCCTGTGAACTCGAGGTTGACCCGAGCACGCTTGCGAAGTGGGAGCGGGGCGACCGGTAACCCATGGGGAATTTTCTGGAACGCGTTCTTTCGACAATGGAACAGCGGCGTTGACGGCGAGTGCTCACATCGAGAATAATGGGCCTGCATGGCCGAGGGGAGTCGCGTTTCTGACCCGGTTCGTAGCGAGATTTTGATTGGGGCTGTAAAACAAATCTCTGCGAGGTTGACGGGGACGAGCACTGGATGGGGCGGGACCGTGTGTTGGAACGTTCGGAGGGTAAGGCGCAAGCCGCAATCGCGCGGCCTCTGTAGCCCAGAAGCTTTCCTTGGTGCTTATTTTCGTTTGGGCGTGTTTTTCATGGCCTTGGTATGCGTTTGCTCTTAAAAGCCCCGCCCCTACCCCAAACGTAATAACTGCGCCCTGCCGGGCGCGCCAAAAAAAAAAAAGAGATGGCCGTGTTTCCACGGCCAGCTTTAGGAAGCGGTTGAAGTCTAGGTGGGAGATTCCGGCGTCACAACATTGCCATTGCCGGGCGATGCCGGGAGGCTGCCATTGTTCACGCCAGCGGAGATGGCGCTTAAAATAACGCTGCTCATGCTCGGCGGGAAATACCCCAAGATGGTCGTTTTCATCTCACTGATCGTGCTGAGAAATTGCTTTGAAGAACCACTGCTCCCAGATTTGAAGTTCCGCAGAAAATTGAAAACCCCTTCATTGACAAGATTCGAGTCGCCCCCGGCGAGGTTCTTGAGGTTTTCACAGAAAGCATTGGTGATATTTTTAAGCTGCTTGTTTTGCACCTTGGTGAGGGGGTCCGATTTGGATGTGAATTTTCCGGTAATCGTCCGCCCAAAAATGGCAGAAATCTGGGACATTGCAGCTACGCGATCGCTGGTCGAGCCAGAAGCCGAATGGGCGGCAGCCGCCATAAGGACGATAGAATATTTATTCGCCTCTTTTTGAATCGCTTCGGTTTCTCTTTTTTTGTTTTGGGAAGCTTTGCTTTTCTCTTGTTTTTTCAGGAGAGAATCCATTTTTTCAGCCAGCAGCACCGCCTGATCCGCAGTTAAGTTTGCCGAAACCCTTTGGAGAAAACTGGACCCCAAAAAATCATTCTCTTTCATCAATTTTGTAACAATCGCTGCAAATTGATTCGGATAATTGGAAGCCACCCCCAGGGCAATGTCCGCGGCATACCTTTTTTGATCTGATTGCTTGCTAAATGCGCTTACTATCAGGTTCGCATCCGCGTCCGCATCGGCGGCTGTGCTGCTTCTGGTCACATACTGCGCCGTATCAAATGCAGACGACTTTCCCATTCGAATCGCAGCCGCCGCGTCCCCGGCTACTTGCGAGGATATTTTCGCTTCGGCGGACCCCAACCCGATGCCCAGAAACAGGAGGGCGGTAACCGCGAGTTTCGAAAGCGGATACCTGTTGAAAAAGAAGGAATGAGTCATATGATTAAAAAATTTTCAGAAAACAGGGAGATATTAATCCGAGGGTGGGGACGTTCAATATCTTTTTTGGGTTTGAAACAACTATTTTAGGGGGAGGATTTCTCCTGAACGGAGCTGTTCCGCAGGGAGGGCTCCTCTCCCATGCCGATGTTTTCCAGCCCCACCGCCCCCAGTTCCCGCGCCGCGGCGTCGCATTGCCCCGCCCCTTCAAGATCGCCGACGAGCCGCAGGTGGGCGGCATAATACCCGTAGAGGATTCCCAGGTTCGGATCGGATGCGATGGCGTTCAGGTAGGCTTGCTGGGCCTGGTCAAATGCTTCGGTGGCATCGAGGCATTGCCCCAAACGAATCCAAAGGTTCTCGTTTTGGGGAAAATAGTTGATTCCCTTGCGGTAGGCTTCGATGGCCTGGTTGAAATAATTCTGGCGCGTCTCGTAGCCGACCAGCATGGCGCCCGTGGCACGGCACGCTTCGCCGAGAAAAAAGTAGGTTTGGGGGTTGGCGGGGTTCTTTTCGATGGCGCGCTCGGCGCATTCCGTGCATTCCTCCAGTTCACCATGTTCAAAAGCAACCCGCGCGCGGTTGCTGAGGTATTCCGCCTCGTAGCGAAGGGTGACGGTGGCGAGGAGCCCCATGCCTGCCAGCGCCAGCACCCCTCGCGCGAAAGCTTCAGGGCGGCTCGCGCGCTCCTCGGATATTTTCTCCATTCCCGAACTCCCGAGCACCGCAAAAAAGAAGGCAAAGAGCAGGGCGTTGCCGGGGATGTGCAGGTTGAAATCGACCACGGAATGCGCCAGCAACGCGGCGACGGCGCTCAGCCCGCCCACCAGCAGCGCCAGCGTATCGCTGCCCCCCATGCCGGGGATATTGCAAATCCGACGCGTCGTCACCTGGCGCGCTAGGGCCAGGCCCCGGGCGATGTGCACGACCAAAAAGAAGATCGCCAGCGCTTCGCCCACGATCCCGTATTCCGCCAGCATTTCAAGGTAGTCGTTGTGGGAATGCTCGGGATCGACCTGGATTTGCGGACGGCGAAAGAGCCGACCGTAATAGAGGTGTGTTCCTGCGCCCGTCCCCAGCAGTGGGCTGGTTTTGAATTGATCGATCGCAGCCAGCCAATTGTACCAGCGGATATCTTCAGAGGCCGTTTCAATTTGGCTCATCCGCTGCTTCATGACCGTGCTGTGCTGCATGAACTGCACGGCCCCGGTCAACAGCAATCCCACCGCGAGCACCGTCGCCACCACGGTAAGCACAAAGCGCTGGCGGTCGTAAATCCAGACGATCCAGAGCGAGAGCGCCGCAAAAGCCAGGAGCCCGACGACGCAACTCAGGTACCCGCCCCGGCTGCCGGTCATCGCCACGCCCACAAAACAAAAGAGCGCCATGTAGCCGGCCGCCATTTTCGTCGGCAGCCGCCAGCGGCCCCAGAAGGCGATGCTCAAGGCCAGTAAAGCCATCGCCTCCAAAAACCCGGCCAGGTGGTTGGGGCAAACCAACATCCCGCTCGCTCGCGACCCATAGGCGCCGCCCCGGGTGAATCCAAAAAGCATAAACCCCGCGCCATCCTTGAACTGCAAGGCCCCGACAATAATGTGGGCGATGGCCACGGCAAAAAGCGCCCCCACAAGCCAATTCCGGTGCAGCGTTTGGGGGAGATAAAGCGCCGTCAAAAGATAGACCCCCAGAGCGCCCACCGCCAAAAAAGCGTCCGCCTGCGAGAGATAGGCATTGGGCGAAAACCAGGCGCGCACCACGACATAGCCCGCCAGCAGGAGCGTGGAATAGAGGCAGAGCGGAGCCGGTTTCACGGTCGGCTTGCGAAAGGAAAAGAGCGAAAGCCCTGCGGCCAATCCCACGAGCGCGTACGCCGGGAAGCTATACGCCAGGCGCGTCCCCCCAATGAGGCATTGGATGAGAACCAGTGCGGCGGTTAACAGGGCGAGATAGGCAAATTGCACAGCGTGTTGACATTGGCAAAAGAAGGCGTGCTTTGCAACCGCCAGTTCGTGGCAGCCCGCGGCAGGAAAATAATTCGCCATTGGGCGGCAAAAACTGCCCTTCGCAAACACTCAACCGGAGGACTCATTGTCGAAACCAGCGTATGATGAAACGCTATGATATTTTGAGTTTGGCGGCGGTTCTGCTGGGAAGTTCCGTCCTCCCCTCGGCGGCGGGCCTGGGCGGCGTGGGGGTCGGCGGGGTCACCACGGTGGGAACCGGGGCAAGGGGGAGCGCTGTTGCCATTACGGTACCGGGGTATGGAAACGGCAATCCGGCCTTTGTGGCAACCAGGGCCTCGTTTTCACGCGGAAACCGCGGGGGCTCCTTTTCAGGAGTTCAGAATAATATACCGGGCGTGACCACCGTGGGAACGGGAGTGACGGGAGGCGCCGTTTCCATCACCGTGCCGGGCTACGGAGAGGGCAATCCAGCCTTTGTGGCGACCCAGGCCACGTTTGCGAACGACCCGAGGGGCAGGTTTAACCGAACCGGCAACGAGCTGGGCAGACGCAACTCCGGCCGGAGGGGCAATGATTGCAATAATAACGGAGGCGTGACCGTCATTTACCCGGACAACGGGTTCTACGGAAATTACAATAACAGCAACTACCTCGGTTTGCCGCCCTGGTATCGGCTGAATTATTACACGCCGTGGATGTCGGACTACGAAAACGGAACGGCGTACCAAAACATTCCCTCCTCCCACGCCTCCCTGGGGTATGGAGTTCCGGAGGATTTTCCGGGGGCGACCAGCTATCGCATTCCCAATCCGCAACTGGCGAATTCGGCCGGTTACCAAGCTCCGGCGGATGTCGATTTTGTGGTGGCAGTGCAGCGGGAACTGCGCAGGCGGGGGTTCTACCGCGGCATTGTCAACGGGATGAGCGACGCCTCGACCCGGGCGGCGATCCGCGCCTATGAAGCCAGCGCGGGCCTTCCCGTGACTGGGGTAATCGGCATTCCGCTGCTGCGGACGCTCGGATTTTTATAGCATCTCTCAAAAAGAATTTCCGAATCCCCAGCGTCTTGCGTGGTGGATCGGCCGCTCCGCGGGCGATTTTTCCAAAACACATCGAGCGTAGCGAGCCGATTTTGTTTGCGACGGCCACCCCCGGAATCGCGCGCGGAGCGCACGATCCACCTGCTTTTCGGTAATTCCGTTTTGCGTCCAAAGGACGATCAAAATCGGGGGGCACGGTCGATACCCTGTTATGAAGCTGCAAAAATTTCCGGTTTTGGCTGCCGCCGTCCTGGGAATCGTATCCGTAGCCCCCACGGATCTGTGGGCGCACGGCGGGTTTGGCGGGGGTCGCGGGGGCGGGGCCGGGGGAGCGCGGGGAGGCTTCGCCGGAGTGCGATCCGCCGGGTTTGCCAGGGGACCAGGTTTTGTGGGCGGGGCGGGGCGCTTTGTGGGAAGGCCCGGGATCGTTGGCGAACGGTTTAACCGCTTTGATCGCAACCGCTTCACCCATCGGCGTTTCAATAACGTCATTATCGCCGGCGGGTATGGATATCCGTATCCTTACTATGGCGCGTATCCCAATTACCCCACTTATCCCACAGCCTATGCGAATGAGCTGGGGTACAGCGAACCGACGGCCGTTCCGGAGCCGAGCCCCGGCCTGGTTGCGGGCGATGTGGTGGGAAATGTGCAGCGGGTCCTCCGATACCGTGGATTTTACTTCGGCCCCATCGACGGCCTGAGCGGACCGGCCACCCGCGCGGCCATCCGCGCCTACGACAGAAGTGTAGGGCTGCCGCCGACCGGGATGATCGATGCCCGCTTGTTGATCTCGATGCAATTGATGTGAGGCCGGGCTCTTGGATGCCGCAGGGTTCCCCCGTCCAAAGGCCCCGGGGAATTGGATTGAGGAGCCCTGCGCAAGGAGGTAAATTAAACCTCATCAGATGAAAGATTTTGACCTCATCGTCCTCGGGGGAGGAAGCGCCGGGTATGCCGCTGCCGCCACAGCCACCACCTTGGGGCTCCGGGTGGCGCTGGTCGAAGGCGGCGAGCAACTGGGGGGCCTGTGCATTCTGCGCGGCTGCATGCCCAGCAAGGCGCTCATCGAATCCGCCAACCGCTACCTGACCTTGCGCCGCGCCGAAGAGTTCGGCCTCCAGGCGGACCCCATCGGGTTTTCCATTCAGGCAATCCATGCCCGCAAGGCGCGTCACGTGGCGGAGTTCGCCAAATACCGCGCCAAACAATTGGAGAGCGGCCGGTTTCAGTTTATCCGGGGCTGGGCGGGTTTTGTGGACCCCCACACCCTCGCGGTGCGCGGTGCGGACGGAGCGCTCCGGCAATGGACGGCCGAGACCTTCCTCCTGGCCACCGGCTCGCGGGTCAAGAAAATCGCCGTGCCGGGATTGGCCGAAACCGGTTTCCTGGACAGCGATGCGGTGCTTTCGCAGGCGCGTTTTCCGCAAAGCGTCATCGTCCTGGGCGGCGGGGCCACGGCCGTGGAGTTTGCGCACTATTTTGCGGCGTTGGGGGCGCGAGTGACCCTTATCCAACGCAGCGAGCAGCTTTTGAAAGAGATGGATGCCGACGTGACCGATGCGCTGACGGAAGCTTTCCGTCAACGGGGCATCCGCGTCCACTGTTCCACGGAGCTTCTGCGGGTGGAGCCAGCGGAGGGCGGCCTCAAGCGGGTCGTCTTTGCGCAGAAAGGGATGACGCAGGCGGTGGAAGCCGCGGAAATCATCTACGCGCTGGGCCGCGAACCGCAAATAGACGGTTTGAACCTGGAAAAAGCAGGCCTCGCGACCACCTGCGGCTGCCTGGCGGTCGGCCCGACCCAGCAAACAGAGGTGGCGCACATTTTTGCCGCAGGCGATGTCGCCGGCCCGCACGAGATCGTGCACATCGCCATCCAGCAGGGAGAACTGGCCGCACGCAATGCCGCGCGCCTGGTCAAGGGGGAATGCGCCAAAGAACCGCCCCGGTGCCTGGAGGAAACAGATTACCGGCTGCGGCTGTTCGTGATCTTCAGCCAGCCGGAGATCGCCGTGGTGGGAGTCACGGAGCGCGAATTGCAAGAAACGGGGGTGCCTTATCGGGTGGCGAGCTACCCGTTTGATGATCATGGGAAATCGCTGCTCATGGGAGAGACGCAGGGGTTCGTGAAATTGCTGGCGAGCGAGGAATCCGGCGAAATCCTGGGAGGGGCCGTCGTGGGGCCGCACGCTTCGGAATTGATCCACGAGATCGTGGTGGCGATGCGTTTCCGGGCCACGGCCCGGCAGCTTATGGAAACCCCCCACTACCACCCGACCTTGAGCGAAATCTGGACCTACCCAGCGGAAGAACTGGCCGGGGGGATGTGATCGCGGAGGGAAAATCTATCAGGAACTCAGGAATTCAGAAAATCAGGAAACCAGGAAGCCAGGAATATAAATGCAGATAGTGAATCCCTCCTTTGGTCCGTTTCCTGGTTTCCTGATCGTCTTCTCCTGTTGATCGCGCCGGGAATCGCTTGCGGGGTCCCTAGTGTAGTGTTTCACAAATAAGGGATCATAAGGTTTCGGCGTTTTCCGCTTCCATTTTCTGGCGGGCGCGCTTGATCTTCGCGAGAATTTCCGCGCCCTTTGCCTTCCAAACATAAC
>CAIYQA010000044.1 GCA_903928175.1 uncultured Spartobacteria bacterium
CCCCATACCAGCCTGGGCTGGAGCGAAGCGCAGGCCCAGGATTTTTCGCGTCAAAGCATGAGGGCTGAAGGCCCGCACCATAACCGTCGCGAAAGATGGTGCGGGCCTTCAGCCCTGGCGTTTTTCCATTCCGGGTCCTGGGGCTGCGCCCCAGGCTTGTATGGGGCCGCGCCTTTGGTGCTCAGGAAAAAAGCCCTCGCATCCAAAGAGTCGGGTTTTTGCAAGATTCGCAAAATCCCAATGGAATCAGCGCCAACTCCCCTACCTCTCCTCAATCGGGATGAACTTGAGCCCCGGCGCGGGGCCGATGTATTCGCTCAGCGGGCGGTAGAGGCGATTGTCGGCGAGTTGCTCCAGCACGTGCCCTGTCCACCCGGCACAACGCGCAATGGCGAAGATCGGGGTGAAAAGGTCGGTGGGAATGCCCAACGAATGGTACACCGTGGCGCTGTAGAAATCGACATTGGCTTCCAACCCTTTCTTTTCGCGCATGAGTTGTGCGATCCGCTCGCTCATGCGAATCCATTTCGGTTCGCCGAGCTGTTCGGTGAGTTTGATCGCCATCTCCCGGAGGAACGGCGCGCGCGGGTCGAGCACTTTGTAAACGCGGTGGCCGATGCCGAGAATTTTCCGTTTTTCGGCGAGCTGATCTTCCACCCAGGCGTCCACTTTGTCTTCCTCGCCGATTTCCTCGAGCATGTGGATGACCCCTTCGTTGGCCCCGCCGTGGAGCGGCCCCTTCAGGGTGCCAATGGCCGAGGTGATGGCGCTGTACATGTCGCTGAGGGTGGCGATGGTGACGCGCGCGCTGAAGGTGGAGGCGTTCATCCCGTGGTCGGCGTGGAGCACGAAGGCGACGTCCAAAGTCTGGACGGTTTCGGGCGATGCCTCTTCGCCGTTCATGAGATAGAGAAAATGGGCGGCTTCGCTCAAGTCCGCGCGCACAGGCGGCAGCGGTTTGCCCTGCCGCGCCCGATGGAAATAGGCGGCGATAACGCCGATTTTGGCCGTGATATGAAACGCCCGGATGCGGTTGCGGTCCACGTTGATGTCCTCTTCCAGGTCGGAGTCGTAGAGCCCGAGCATGGAGATGGCCGTGCGCATCACGTCCATGGGGTCGGCGTTCTTGGGGGCGCGGGTGAGAAACCGGATGACGCCCAAGGGCAGTTCGCGGCGACTGCGAAGGTTATGGCAGAGATCGGCAAGCTCCCGTTTATTGGGGAGATGGCCATGCCAAAGGAGGTGGATCACCTCCTCGTAACTGGCCTTGCCGGCAAGCTCGCTGATGTCGTAGCCCTCGTAAATGAGCTTCCCCTGGAGACCCTGAACGTCGCTTAAACGGGTGCTGTTGGCGACGATCCCTTCTAATCCTTTCGCGGTTACTGGCATGAATAAATATTGAGCCGGAACGGCAAATCGGCAACCCTATATTTCACACCGTATCGTCGGCAATGGGATCAGGTATTTCCCGGTTCTCGAAGCAGGGCGGGCCGCGAACTGCCGCTCAACGGCTACTTCAATTCCTGCATGTGGCGGATCAGCGTATCCGCCATCACAGAAGGAGTGTCCGCGATGGCAATGCCCGCGTCGCGGAAGGCCTCGATTTTGGCTGCCGCGGTGCCTTTGCCGCCGGAGACAATGGCTCCTGCATGCCCCATCCGGCGTCCGGCGGGAGCGGTGCCCCCGGCGATAAATCCGGCAACCGGCTTTTTGCAGTTCTCCTTGATCCAGGCGGCGGCTTCTTCTTCAGCGGAGCCGCCGATTTCACCGATCATGATGATCGCCTCGGTTTCAGGATCGTCGTTGAACATCTTCAGCACATCCAGGTGCGAGGTGCCGTTGACAGGATCGCCGCCGATGCCCACGCAGGTGCTCTGGCCGAAACCCCGGGTGGTGAGTTGCCAGACGGCCTCATAGGTCAGGGTGCCGCTGCGGGAAACGACGCCGATGTTCCCCTTTTTGTGAATGTAACCGGGGGCGATGCCGATGCGGCAGCCGCCTTGGGAATCCTTGCCTTCGCCGGGAGTGACCACGCCGGGGCAGTTCGGGCCGATGAGCCGGGTTTTGCTTCCCTTCAGGGCCGCTTTGACGCGGACCATATCCGCCACGGGGATCCCTTCGGTGATGCAGATGACGAGGTCGAGCCCTGCATCCACCCCTTCCAGGATGGAATCCGCAGCAAAGGGCGGCGGAACAAAAATGGCGGAGACGGTGGCGCCGGTTTCCCGTGCCGCCTGGGCGACGGTGTCGAAAATCGGAACGACACGCTCAAAGAGTTGCCCGCCCTTGCCGGGAGTGACTCCGGCGACGATCTTGGTGCCGTAATCAAGGGAGAGCTGCGCATGCCGGGAGCCGAAGCTGCCGGTGATGCCTTGGACGAGAACACGGGTTTCGGGAGTTACGAGAATAGCCATAGGTCAAAGAGCGGTTGGGTTGGGGTCTTTGTTTGGGGCGGGTCAGGCTGCTTGGGCTTTGACGGCTGCCACGATTTTTTCCGCGCCGTCGGCAAGCGAATCGGCGCTGATGACCGCCAGCCCGCTGTCCTTGATGAGTTTTTTGCCCAGATTGGCATTCGAGCCTTCCAGCCGGACCACGAGCGGCACCGGCAAATGCGTCTCCTGCATCGCGGCGAGGATGCCCTCGGCGATGATGTCGCAGCGCATAATGCCTCCAAAGATGTTGACCAGGATGCCTTTCACATTCGGATCGGAGAGGATGATCTTGAAAGCCGCCGCGACCTGCTCCTTGGTGGCGCTGCCGCCGACATCCAGAAAGTTGGCCGGTTCGCCGCCGCAGTGCTTGATGATGTCCATCGTCGCCATGGCGAGTCCTGCGCCGTTGACGAGGCAAGCAATATTGCCTTCGAGCCCGATGTAGTTGAGGCAATATTTCGAGGCTTCCACTTCGCGCGGGTCTTCCTCGGTGAAATCGCGCAGGGCCACGATTTCCGGGTGCCGGTAAAGGGCGTTGTCGTCGAAGTTGAACTTGGCGTCCAGCGCGAGAACCTCCCCCGTTTTGGTGATCACCAGCGGGTTGACTTCCACCAGCGAGCAGTCGCAGGTGATGAACAATTTGTAGAGCGCCAGGATGAGCTTGGCAGCTTGCGCGGCTTGAGGCCCGTGCAGCCCGAGCGCCGCCGCCAATTTGCGCGCTTGGAAAGGTTGGAGGCCCAGCAACGGGTGGACCGATTCGCGGAAAATTTTCTCCGGGGTTTGCGCGGCAACGGCTTCGATGTCCATGCCGCCCTGGGTGCTGGCGATCACGACCGGCGCGGACGAGGCGCGATCCAGAAGAATGGCCAGGTAAAGCTCCTTGGCGATCTCCGCCGCCTCCACGACATACACCTTGTTCACCATGCGCCCGGCGGGGCCGGTCTGGTGGGTGACCAGCGTCTGGCCCAGCATTTTGGCGGCCATCTCGCGGATTTCCTCCGGCCGGGAACAGGTGTGCACCCCTCCCTTGAAACCGTTGGTGAAAACGCCTTTTCCGCGTCCGCCGGCATGGATTTGCGCTTTGATGACGATTTTTTCCGTTCCAAGCTCCTGGGCTGCGATTTCCGCTTCCCGGGGGGTGCTTGCCATCTTGCCACGTGGCGATGCGACGCCAAATTTTTCGAATAAATCCCGGGCCTGATACTCGTGAATGTTCATGATAAAAAATTCGCTCCTCTGGGGGGAAGTTTTGCTGCGAGAGGACAACGGCTTTTTATCGGCCTTTTCCGTCGAATGCAAGAATCGGCCACCAATTGATAAGGAAATCGCAAAAACGGGGGATCAGGGAAAATAGGAAGAGGGATAAAGGGTTTTTGAACCTTCCCTTTACAGTTTTCCCTCTTCCGCGTAATAGCTTTTGGGTGATGAATCCCTTCAAGCGCCTTTTTGGACGTGACAATAAATTTTACGATTTGCTCGAAGCCAGCGCGGACGAAGCAAAAAACAGCGCCCAAATTCTCAGCGCGCTGATGCCGAAGCTCGGGGACGAGCGGGCGGTTCTGGAGAGTTTGGAACTGCTGGCGCAAAGCCGTCGCAAGCACAAGCGGATCAGCCAGGATATCACGACCCAGCTTTGCCGGACCTTTGTCACCCCGCTGGAGCGCGAGGACATCGAGGCGCTTTCCAGTTCCCTCTCCCGGGTTCCCAAGACGATGGAGAAAATCGGCGAGCGCTTGCTCATTTGCCCCCTCAACAGCCACGCCGAGAGCATGTCCAAGCAGGTGGCGATGCTTGAGCAGGCCACCACGACCGTCGCTGTGATGGTCAAATCGCTGCGGACCAATCCGCATGTGGAGGAGATCGAGGATGAATACGGCCAGTTGCAAACCCTGGAGGGAGATGCGGACCGGTTCATGATCGCCTTGCTTCGCGAGTTGTTTGAAGGCTCGGCGGAAGCGAAGGATGTCGTGTTCCTCAAGGACATGTATGAGCTGCTGGAGAAAGCGATCGACCGCTGCCGTGACGCGGGAAACATCGTCTTCCAGGTCGTGCTGAAGTACTCCTGATTTTTGGGAACTGGTCCACTCTCATGACTCTTTTCCTGTTCGTCCTGCTCGCGGCGCTCGTGTTCGAATACATCAACGGGTTTCACGATGCCGCCAATGCCATCGCCACGGTGGTTTCCACCAAGGTGCTCACGCCCCGGCAGGCAATTCTCATGGCGGCTGTGTGCGATTTGATCGGCGCATTTTTCGGAACAGCGGTCGCCAAAACCATCGGCGCGGATATTGTCAAAATCGAGGCAATCACCATGCAGACCGTGCTCGCCGCTTTGATCGGGGCGATCATATGGGGGCTTCTCACCTGGTCGCTGGGCCTGCCGTCCAGTTCCAGCCACGCGCTGATCGGCGGGCTTTGTGGCGCGGCTTTGGCATCCACCGGCGGCGATTGGTCTGTGCTCAAATGGTCCAACCAAGTGATGAAAGCCACGGGCCCGGCTCACGAAGGGCTTTGGCCCAAGGTGGTCATTCCCATGATCACCTCCCCCTTGGCGGGGTTCCTCATCGGGATCGTGATCATGCTGCTGCTCACCGCCCTTTTAAAAACGCTGCGCCCGTATTTGATCCAGAAAATTTTCGGCAAAGCCCAGATCCTGAGCGCGGCATTCATGGGGCTCAGCCACGGAAGCAACGACGCCCAAAAGACGATGGGGATCATTGCGCTCGCGCTTTTTACCGGCACCAAGACCGGGGCTTTTGCCCACCTTCCCGCAGGGCTGCATTTTCTGCGCACCCCCACCTTTGCCATTGATAAATGGGTGATCGTCCTCTGCGCGATGACCATGGCGGCGGGCACGGCGGCCGGGGGGTGGCGGATCATCCGCACCATGGGTCACAAAATGGTGCGGCTTCAGCCGGTGCACGGTTTTGCGGCGGAAACCTCGGCGGGCATTGTCATTCAGATCGCAAGCCATTTTGGCATCCCGGTCTCCACCACACACGTCATCTCCACCTCCATCATGGGAGTGGGCGCGACCAAGCGGCTGAGTGCGGTGAAATGGGGCGTGGTGCAGCGGATTGTCTGGGCGTGGGTCTGCACACTTCCCGCCACGGCAATGCTGGGCTGGAGCGCGCTGCGTCTGCTCAAGCTGTGCGGGGTGTAAGGGACCCGGTTGGGCTCCTAGGCCAGTTTCGGTTTAATTTGTCGCATTCCTCTCGCCCCGAAGGGGCTGAGTAAACCAGCCCAGGGCAGCGCCCTGGGGGTATGCGTGTGAGAGAGCCGTGCCCTGCAAGGGCACTGGGAAACGCTCGTGCTCAATCCGCTCC
>CAIYQA010000045.1 GCA_903928175.1 uncultured Spartobacteria bacterium
AGAGGTCAGGCTCCAACTTGGGGACAGGATTATTGAACTCCCAAACGGCAAGTGGTGGGTGTGGAAGTTCATCAAATTTCAATGCGGCGAACTTTCTGAGGCGTGCAAACCACATCAAAACATCATCCGTCTTTTGAAAGAACACGGGGTTTACGAGCAACTCTTAACACTCCAATCCAAAGAGTATCCAAAGGGTATGAATACCCTACAAGAAGAGGACACAGAAAAGGAAGAGGATAAGGAAGAGGACAGGAAGGGGATGCAAGGGGGAACCGAAACTTTGATTGAAGCCCTTGCAAAAGACGGAAACCCGCAGATCACTCCCCCCACCCTTGAGCAGGTCAAAGCGAACGCAAACAACCGCAGCATCCCGCCCGACTGCGCCGAGGCGTTCTGGAACGCGAACATGGCCACGGGATGGGTGGACGGCAGAGGCCAGCCCATACGCTCCTGGCCGCACGCGTTGAGCAAATACGCCGCGTCCTGGCGAGCAAATGAATTTCAACGCAGTCAATCCGCGAAAAAACCCACAACTCGAGAACAAGAGCATGAACGAACAGGAATCAAAACCACCGCAGGTTCAACCATCCGCGACCTCTGACCTTTTCACCGGCGAACAACTCCGGACGATTCAAGAAGCCCAAGAGAGGGCCGCTTTGGAGGCCAAGCCCGAAAACGACACCAACGCCGAGATTGAGGCGATGATGGCACGGGTAAGAGTCAACCACGCCAAGCTCGATCCTCGAGACGACGCAGCAGGGCCGACGCTCAAGAGCGTAACGGACGAACTGGAGCGGTTCGGCTATCCCGCGAGGGCGAGGGAAACGCTGCCGAGAATGGAGGGGCCGGGGTTGGAAAAGGCGCAGAAACTTCTTCCGGTCGTTTTATCGGGAGATTGCATTCTGATCCTACATGGAGACCGGGGGCCGGGAAAAACCCAAATGGCGACCTTTTGGGCGGCACAGCGGGGGCTTCAAGGAAATAGTGTGGGGCGTTACATCAAGACTTTCGACCTGCTCGCCAAAATCAAGGCAACTTGGCAGTCAAAAAATGGCAAAACCGAGGCAGAGACGTTGAGGGTGTTTGAAAAGACGAAATTCCTCGTGCTGGACGAGTTCCAGGAGCGTTCGGAATCGGAGTGGGACAACCGGACTCTGACTAACATCCTCGATCACCGCTACGACGCGAGACTCTCCACGATCCTGATTTGCAATTTGACCCGTTCGGAGGTCTTAGAGCGTATTCCCGCCTCGATTCTCTCTCGAGCGGAGGAAGTTGGGGGGCTGATTCACTGCGATTGGCCCAGCTACCGGAGCAACCCCGAGAAATGCTGACCGTGAAGCGCATCCCACTAAAGCGCGTAAGCGCCAAAAAAGCCGCGTGGAACCGGAAATACAGCCTTGCGAAACAAACCCGGATGCTGCTCACCCCGTGTTGCGCCCGGTGCGGATACAGGAGAGCGACTCAAGGGCATCATCCGAAAGGCCACGCCGGAGCCAACATCATGGAGTTTATCCTCCTTTGCCACAGCTGCCATGCGTGGATTCACGAAAACCCCAATGCAGCAAGGGAGGAAGGATTGCTCGCATGAAAAAGGATTGGCAAACGCTCAGGGTTCGCCAGTGGGAATCCACCCGCTATTGGGTGCAGTCGCAAACTCGCAAGGGCGTGGAGCACCTTGTTGACATCGACCCCATAGGCTGCTCCTGCGAGCACTCCAATGACTACCGCCGTGACGGGGAACGTAAGACATGGTGCGCCCATATTTTGAGGGTGAGGCAGTGGTTACGGGATGGGGCTCAGGAGTCCAGAGCGGCCACCAGCGCGTCAATGGCATGTCCTGGTGATCGTGCGCCATCGGCGACGCGGCCCGCGAGGTAAGCGGCTGTGGCTTGCGAAATGGATACTGAGCGGCTCACCCGGCGTTGCTCCTCGGGGAGCGGTTTACGGCCACCGCCAGGGGCGCGTTTTTTGATGGTTTTCATGGTGCGGTTAATGTCTGCGGAACGATGGGAAAGAAGATGCTGGGCGAATCCAGACGCGCTCGCCGTTTTTGGTGAACTCGATGTTCTCAACGCCGGGGGTTGAGAAAACGATTGTATCGGCGTCCGCCTCGGCTTTCGACGGGGATGTGGCGCGGTCGAAAGGCCTAGCGTTGGAACCTGAGCCGGTCTTGTGTCCTGCCTTCGGGAATGCCGTGAGAGTGTAGTTGTTTTTCATGGTGTCTTTCTGGTTTTGGTTTCCTCCGGGGGTCGAACCCGGAGCGAAGCTGAATTAGTCTGCGTTGATCCCCATTGTGAGGCGATCTCCGTCTTCGCTCTCCACCCACAACGTTGCTCCGTCCTCGATCATTTCGCCGGTAATCTGAGCGCGGAGAGTAGCGTAGGCGAGCGCCAGCGTCTCGGATTGGATTTCCCCGCTGTCTGCGTCGGTTGCGTATTTGTAGGTATTCATCTTTTGATCTTTCTGGTTTTGGATCGGGGTTTATTCCCTCCGACATAAAGAGATTCGCATGCCGTCCGTTATTTGTCCACATTTATTTTACAGAAAATTAACGATTGTTTGTAAATGGCTGGAAAACAGCGACTTACAACGTGAAATATATTTGCGTAATACACCCTAAACGCACTGAGTAATACCGTAAACAACCCTCAAAAACCTTTTTTTGCTCGTACCACAGCAACAAATCCGGCGGGGATTGTTAAGGGGATTTCTGGAGCCTCTGTCAATTAGATATTGCAAGCCACAGAGTAAATTTGTTTAGACGCCACTGAAATGCCAAGACTCGATAACCCCAAACACGAACGCTTCGCCCAGCTTGTGGCCACAGGAAAGGCACTTGGACCTGCTTATTCTGAGGTTTACGGGCCAAAGAAAGGTGCGAGGCAAATGGGATCAAAATTGTTGTCAGACATTGACATCAAGCAGCGCGTGGCCGAAATCCAGAGTAAAACCGAGGGTAAAGCGGTCCTTACCATCGCCCAAAAGAGGGAGTTTTTGCGCCGTGTTGTTGTCACTCCCATTGGCCAGGTTGACGAAGAGAGCGACCTGTGTCAGGCGGCGGAATACTCAGACACCGGGCGAAAATTCAAGATGCCCGACAAGTTGAGGGCCATCGAACTGGACGCCAAGCTGGCTGGGGAGTTCACGGAAAAGGTGGAGATCAAATCCGATGGGCTGCTTGAGCTTTTGCAGGCGATCCGGGGAGGAAAAGCGAAGTGAGCGACGATCTCGCCAAGAACCTTGCCGATCCCATTTGGCGACTCTGCAAGCTCTACGGCGTCAAGGAAGCTGGTACGGGCAAGGTGATTCCCTTTCGCCCACGAGCGGAGCAGATGGAGATTTTTCGTGCTGTCCATGAGCAAAAATTGAAGCGCATCGTGATCCTTAAGGCTCGCCGCTTAGGGATGTCCACGGCCATTGACATCCTCGCGGTAGATTTCGCCCTGTTTAATGCCGGGTTTCAGATTTCCGTCATTGACCAGACCCAGGACGATGCCTCCAAGAAGCTCAATGCCATTTGCAAAGCTGCGTTTGAGGCGATGCCAGAGCCGTTACGGGAGCGCGTGGAGGTGCGGCGCGACAATGACAGTTCGTGGGAGATCGCAGTTGGCGAGGATACCAGCAGCGCGATTTACGCCGGAAAAAATGCACGCGGCGGAACAAATCAGCTCCTGCACGTCTCCGAATGGGGGCCGATACAAGCCGACGATCCAAGGCGCTCCGAGGAAATCCTTACGGGCGCGCTTCCCAGCGCGGAGCATGGAGTTGTGATCGTCGAAACGACGTGGAAGGGTGGCAGGGGCGGGCATCTGTATTCCATCGTTAAAGCGGCGATGGAAAATCCGAACAAGACCCCGCGTGATTGGCATTTGTTCTTTTTCCCGTGGTATGGCGATGCCAGCTATCAAGAGGATGGCGATGTAAAGACCAACGACCCGGAAGTGTCCAAATACCTGCGTGAGAAGGAGGCCGAACTCGGGATTACGTTCAGCGACCGGCAAAAGGTGTGGTATGCTCGGAGGCGCAAAGAGCTTGGTATGTTCATCTGGCGCGAGTTTCCGACGACCATCGAGGAATGTTTTCGCGCGCCAATTGAAGGTGCGATCTACGCGGATTTGATAGACCAACTCCGCGCCAAGGGGGCGATTCGACCGAGCGAGGTTGACCGCTCTGCCCTGGTTCACACGTTTTGGGACTTGGGGAGCCCGGTCAATACTGTGACTTGGTATGTCCAGCTTGTCGGTAGCGAAATCCGCATTATTGACGTGGAATTAAACCTCGACATGACGGCTACAGAGAGGGTTGCGCACATTATGTCCAAGGGGTACCTGCTTGGGAGTCATTACCTCCCACACGACGCAGCGAGCACGCCAACGAGCGGAAGGACCGTCCAACAGGAGCTTGAAAACGCAGGGCTGAAAAACTGCCGGGTGATTCCCCGCACCGTGGATGTATGGATCGGCATCAACCGACTTCGCCAACTCATGCCCAGGATGAGCTTTCGACTTCCGGCTTGCGAAAAGGGTCTGGACGCACTGAGCAACTATCACACCCGCAGGGAAACGAGCGGAGGTCTCGCCCAGGATTTCCCGGTGCATGACTGGAGCAGCCATGCGAGCGATGCATTGCGGATGTTTGCCGAGGCCGAGGCTGCTGGGATGCTGGATGGCGGAAGCGCGACGGCAGTCCAAGGCCGGAGATTATTCAGGCTTCCGCAACGCGCGAGGATGGACTGACCCGAACATGACACCCATTGAGCGAGCCGCAGCAGTCTATCAGCGTGAGCCGTGCGCCAGGCCGTTTCATGTCGATCT
This sequence comes from uncultured Spartobacteria bacterium, assembly GCA_903928175.1. Taxonomy (GTDB): domain Bacteria; phylum Verrucomicrobiota; class Verrucomicrobiia; order Chthoniobacterales; family Chthoniobacteraceae; genus UBA695. The sequence continues at coordinate 4,818 of CAIYQA010000045.1, forward strand.
TGAGTTGCATCTTCTTCACGGCTGGGTCATTTCCACGCCAGATTTCTTTCTCATGGCACGCCCTGTCTGCTATTTGGCCGACCCTACATTGATAGTCAATCCCGAGGTCAACAACTTCGCAAGGCTGGACTGCTGGCATGTTTATTTGTGCGCCGGGGACTGGCGAGCGGCGACAAGGGCCGGGGTTTTGTTGGCCGGGAAACTGCCGTTTATTTCATTCGAGCGGGAAAATAGGCTCCACGTCGTCCGGTGGGAGAGACTGAGAAAAAAGTTGGGAAAGCCAAAAAAAACTATTGCATGCCCCGAACGGGGTGTATAGACACCCGGTCGATGTCGCCCCTAAAAGCATTCCTCAGAATCCTTTTCCCGTGCCCGGAATTAGTCGCCGTTGGTGGGGAATTTTCATTTTGCGAGGAGGACAAGGACATCAATCCTCTTTGTTTTCACAAAGGTGGGGGCGGCGGCGGCAAAAGGCCAAAGGTTGCCGAAGCTCCAGCACCTCCCGCGATCAACATTCCCGCCGCACCAACGCCCCCGCCTCCCCCTTCACCCGAGGCAGTCCAGTCAATTTATGACACGGCGCAGGCCGCTCAACAAGGGGCCGCACAACAGGCTTCCGGGTTCGGTTTTTCTGCGTCCCTACTCCGTGCGCCTATGGGGTTTCAGGGGCAAGCCGCGCAAACAAGTCAAAATGGTAGCAGCACCAACAGCGCGACGGGTTCGGCATCCCTTTTAGGAGGCAAATGAGCGACGATACAAAGCCTGCAGTTGACACGGAAAAGCCAGCCAAAGTGGTGCAAGACGACGCTTTAGCGAGACTGGTGGCCTCTCGCTGGGATCGTCTAGACGCCGACGCGGCCTATTGGATGAGTCAATGGCAAGAAATTTCGTGGTATGTCATGCCGAGGAAATCCTACATCCTTACGAAGACCATTGGCCCAAATATGAGCCGGGAGGCGCAGCTTTTCGACACCACGGCGGTTCGTGCGAACGAGACAATGGCTGCGGGTGTGATGAGCTACATCCACGACGCCGGGAGCGATTGGCTCTCTGTCACTACGCCCGAGGGAGTGAAGGCATCCCCGGAAGTCGAAAAATACTACGCCGAATGCTCCACGATCATCCTCGCCAACCTCGCACGCTCTAATTTCTACACGGCAGCCCATGAGATGCACCTCGACCGGGGCGCGTTCGGCACGGCGGCGATGTATGTTTCCGAAGGGGCAGAGTCACCCCTCCTTTTCCGAAATTTCAATGTGGGAACATTCCGAATCTCTGAGAACTACGACGGACTTGTGGATACTCTGTTCATCAAGCGCGAATTTACCGTGCGCCAGCTCGTCGAAGAGTTCGGCTTCGAGAATGTTTCCGAAACCGTCCAAAAGAGCTACATCAAGGCGGATGGGAAGGGCAAAGAGGACAAGATCGAAGTGATTTGGGGCATCTATCCCCGGCCTGGAAAAGACCGCGTAAAGGGAAAGATGGACGCCAAGAACAAGCCCTATGCTTCGGTCTATGTCGAGTACGCCTCAAAGAAGATGCTGCGCAATGCCGGGTATGATGAGAAGCCCTTTTTCTGTGTGCGTTGGGCAGCATGGCAGGATTCTTCCTATGGCTGGTCTCCAGCATGGGTTGCTTATCCCGACGCTAAGCAGCTGAATTTCCTCCAGAAGCAAATGGACGCCCTTGCGGAATTGGCAGCGTTCCCTCGGGTGCTCGCTCCTGAGAGCCTTTCCTCTGAGATTGATCTACGGGCGGGCGGTATCACCTACTACAACGCCGCAGAGGCGGGCGCGCTTCCCAAGGAATGGGCAACACAAGGCCGTTACGACATCGGCCAAGACCGCATCAAGGAGAAACAACGTCACATCGAGGAGGCTTTCAATGTTCCCCTCTTCCAGATGTTCGCCCAGGAAGATTTGCAGATGGGCGGGCAATCCGCAATTACGGCCACGCAAGTTCGTGCAATGGAGTCTGAGAAACTCACAATGCTTTCCCCATCCTACGCCCGGTTGACAACAGAACTTTTGATTCCCCTGATTCGCCGGGTGTACGGCATCCTCGCCCGCGCCGCTCTCTTTCCGCAACCACCTCAAGAGTTGGTGCAAACCACACCGGCAGGAGAGGCCTATCTGCCAGAGCCCAAAGTTATCTTCAACAACCGGATGAGCATTGCCATTGCGAACCGGGGGGCGGATGCCGTTGACCCAGTAATCAACCAGACCATGCAGGTTGTTCAGGCCACAGGAGACCCGTCGCATCTGGACATCTTCGACCTGGACGAAATCGCCCGCAAAAAAGCCATTGTCAACGGGGCTGATCCTGAGTTTCTCCGTGACCCCAAAGAGGTTGAACAGATGCGCAAGGCCCGCGCAGATCAAGCCGCGCAGCAGGCACAAATGGCGCAGCAGCAGCACCTGGCCGACATGGCGCAGAAACTCGGCAGTGTCAAACCGGATGCCGTAGCCGCTCCCCACGTAAGAGGCGCGTTGCAGGCAGCGCAATAAACCATGAACACGCCCGAAACAAAAAAACCCCCACTTCCAGAGAGCGTAAAAGCCTACGGCCTTTTTGCATCACCGGGAGGCCAGAAGATACTTGAAGACCTAAAAGCCCGGTTTGGCGTGGATGCCCCGGCCTTCATTGATGTTCCCGGCCAACCATTTGACCCAATCCGTGCGGCAATCCGGGACGGACAACGGCAAGTAATCCTCCACATTGAGCGCGCAACGCGCATTGCTACCCATGAGCAGACCCCGAAAAATACCAAGGCCAGAACCTCCTAAGCAGGAAGCGCAGCGCGTTCAAAGTTCCGGGACGGTCGCCAAAGACTCCCCGGAATACATCGCCTGGCACAAGGCCAATCATACCGCCTGCGAGCATCAAGATTTCCTTAACGGCGTTGACCGCAAACCAGCCGCCGCATTCCCCGTCTTTTCTTCTCACGGAGCCAGATAATTTATGAAAAACAAATACCTCAGGATTTTCTTTGATGCCGATACAGGCGCAGGCGGAACGGGTGGAACAGGCGGCGGTTCGCTGCTTGGCGGCGATGCAGGAGCCGGAAGCGGAGCGGGCGCCGGCGGTGCAGGTGCAGGAGCCGCAGCAACCTCATTTTTCAACGAAAAGGGCGAGTTCTCCGATGGATGGCTGGAAAAGCTCCCCGAAGATTTCAAAGATTCTCATCAGATTTTGGGCCAGTTCAAGGACATCACCGGTGTTCTCAAGACGGTCGTGAACCAGCAGCGAATGATTGGAAAGAAAGGGGACTTTGTTCAACCTCTCTCCGAAAAAAGCACGCCGGAAGAAGTCGCGGATTTCCGCAAGAAAATGGGAATCCCCGATGCGCCCGAGAAATATCCGGTGAAATTCGACGGCCTGGACATCCCGGAGGACACCTTGAAGGAGTTCAACGGAATCGCCCACAAGCTGAACCTCTCGCCCGCGCAGGTCTCCGAAGTAGTCAAATACTACGCCGGAATCGAAGCCAAGGCCGGGGAGGCAGCGACAAAAGCAAAGCAGGCCGAACTGGCGCAGATGCAAAAGACCCTGGCGGATGCGTGGGGTAGCGGCGAGGACTTCAAAAAGAACCAGTCGCAGGTTGAACGCATGGCATTGACCGTAGGCCTTCCGCTGGACACCAACCAATGGACTCCTGAGAAGGTATGCATTGCCCTCAAGCGTGCTGCTGATTTGGTAAGCGATGACCGCCTTGTTGCCTCGGATTCCGCGCCAACCATGCAGACCGGGAAAGCAAGGGCCAACTCGATTATGAGCGATTCTTCCCACCCGCTTCATGCCAAATGGTGCGACGGGGACAGGGAGACGTGCAAGCTCGTATTAGACCTGCTTGCCAACGCGAAATAGCAAATTGTTTCCTGGGAGGGGGTGTCCGTTTCGGGGGATTCGGGCACTCCCTTTTTGCGTACGCAGAAAAATCTTTGGTGTATATACACTTTTTTATTGCAAACCCCCTTTGTCGTAGCTAGGCAACGAATCGCAACCCCGACGAGGGACAATCGCCCATTCGGGCGACCCGTGTAGTTGGAGGCTGAACCGCAAGGTAACGGCCCCGATTGGGACAACCGCAAACTGCGGATTTGACCACCCAACCCGCCTCCAAAAGAGGCAAACCAACTACACAATATGCCTACGAATGCCCTTCAATACATTCCCGACCACTACGTAACTATGTTCGATTCTGCTTGGCAGCTTTTGCTCCAGCAGTTCGAGTCCCGCCTCAAGGAACGCATCAAAGTTGTTTCCGAAAAAGGTGCTGCCATCCGGTTCAACCAGGTTGCTCCCTACTCCGCAATGAGTCAGGTAACGACCCGTGCGGCTGCAACTCCAACCGTCAGCATCAACCTGCCTACGCGCTGGGTCTACCCCGCCGCGTTCAATGTGGCGTCGCTGATTGACGAATTTGATGAGCACTTCCTCGCAATGGTTTCCAACCCGTCCAGCGATGTGATCCGCTCCCAGCTAGCGGCCTACAACCGTGCGGCTGATTCGACCATCATCGCCAACCTGCTTGGCACCGCGACCGTCACGGACACTACCGCATCCGACACCACGGGATTCACGATGAACAATGCCACCACTAACGTGGCGTTCGACACCACGAACCAGTTGGTGCCTGTGGATCGTGTCCCGCTTGGCGGAACTGCTGCAACCTCCGGGTTGACCATCGACAAAATCCGGTATGCGAAGTTCAAGCTGGATCACGCCGAAGCCCCTTCCGAGGATCGCTTCCTTGTGATCTCAGCCGCCGAAGTGCAAGACCTCTTGGCGACCACCGAAGTCACCAATCAGTTGTATAACTCTGTCCGCGCACTCGTGGACGGCGACGTTGACAGCTTCCTGGGCTTCAAGGTGATTCGCACGGAGCTTCTGCCTATCGTGACCAGCACGAAGAAAGCGGACGGCACAACCGCAACTGCTGGCAGCTTCCGTCAGTGTATCGCCTATCAAAAGAATGCCGCCGTCTTCGTCGAAGGTGGCCGCAAGGCGTTCATGGACATCCGCGCCGACCTGAGCCATGCGCTCCAGATTCGCTCTACGGCAATCATGGGCGCGGGTCGCCTCCTGGACAACGGCGTTGTCCAGATCGTGACCGACACCAGCAAGCAATAACCTCAACAGGGGCGGTTCTCTGCAAAGGGAGCCGCCCCACTCCTTTATGGACTCCATTACCATCTGCAATCTCGCGTTAGCAAAAATCGGCGACCAAAGCATCGTGAGTTTTACGGATGGCTCCATCGAGGCCCGTTTTTGTCTGCTTTATTACCCGGTCGTCGTAAAAGAGTTGCTCCTCTCAAACTCTTGGAATTTCGCCACAAAGTTGGTGAAACTCACCCAGCTTTCTGACAGCCCGCTTTTTGAATGGAAATACGCCTACCAGCTTCCAACAGATTACGGGCGCACATCGGCGTTCGACCAGGAATCGAGCGCAACGCCGATGTTTGATTTCGAGGTCATGGGCAATGTGTTGCTTACAGACCAGCCCGACGCAGAACTCGCGTATGTCTCCGTTGACACCAACGAAAGCCTTTTCACCCCCATCTTCGTCAATGCCTTAGCAACCAAGCTCGCCGTTGAACTGTGCCGCCCGCTCTCGGGAAGCACCGAACTCAAAGAGCACTTGAAACAGGAACTGCGCGTGCTTATTGGAGACGCGGGCCAGATTGATGCCAATGATTCCCGCGCTCTCACGGTTCAACCGTGGGTGAACTCCGCCCTTGTCCAATCCCGTTACGCCGGAAACCGCTTCTAATGCCCCTTCACGACATCATTTCCTCATTCAACGCCGGGGAACTCTCGCCCTACGTGGAGAGCCGCACGAATCTGGACAAATACCGTTCTGGCTGCAAGCGGCTGGAAAACTACCTCATTACCCCTTACGGCCCGATTAACCGCCGCCCAGGCACTCAGTTCCTTGGAACTGCGAAAACCTCTTCCTCGCGCTCTCGGCTCTTTGGGTTGAACTTGTCCGATTCGAGCAAGATCGTCATGGAACTGGGCGTCGGGTATGTGCGGTTCTGGCAGAACGGCGCATTGCAGACCTACGGTAGCGTCCAGACATGGAACGGTGTCGCCTATGCAATCGGACAGCCCATAGAGGCGGTAGGGATCGCAGATACAAGCTCGATTACGGCCCCGGTGTTCTCCGATGCGTCGGGGACAGTCGGAAGCCCTCACCCTTATCAGGCGGCCGATTTGCGAAACGTCACCATCTGCCAGGTGAACAACGTCGTTTACCTCACGCATCCGAATTACCCGCCCATGCGGCTGTCTTATTGGGGGGATAATCCGATCAATCCACCGTGGACGCTCGGGCCAGTTGCATGGAAATGGGCTCCGATGCTGGATCAGAATTACACCAGCAACACCATCACCCCTTCAGCAACTACCGGCTCCATTGCATTAACCGCGTCAAGTGCACTCTGGTCGCCGCAACATGTGGGTGCTTTTTGGGAAATCTCGCACCCGAACCCGAATGGGATTTGCAACCTCTACCTTACACCTTCCCTTACAGGTGTCGCACTCACCTCCCCAAACATTCAAGTCCAAGGCGATTGGGCATTGCAGACGTTCGGAATCTGGTATGGCACGCTCTATCTTGACCAGTCAACAGACGGCGGGAGCACTTGGACAACTTTGCGCTCCTACTATTCCAACGGCGATTATAACGCCACCAGCAACGGAACCGCCGAGGGCGTTCTTGGGGGGTATCAAGTGTTGCCTTTTTACCGACTCCGCTTTGTTGCGGGAACGGGGAGCCCGACCAACTCGCCACGCGCCTTGTTTCAGCCGATCAACCCCACGTTGAGCGGGTATCTGAAAATCACGAACTACATTTCCCCGACACAGGTCATTGCGAATGTGCTCGCGCCCATGATAAGCACGCAGGCAACCTCGCTTTGGCGCGAGGGGGCTTTCTCGGAAGTCCAAGGGTATCCGGCTGTTGTCTCGCTTCACGAAAGCCGGATTATTTTTGCGGGAACCACCCTGGCACCAACAAAAGTTTGGGGGAGTTACACGGGCGACTTTGAGAATTTCAAGCAGGGGGCGAATGCTGCAGATTCCTATTCCTTTGCCTTGGCTTCGCAGTCCGGTGGGCGCGTGGAATGGATGCTCTCAAAGGGTGCGCTGCTCCTTGGGACGACCTGCGATGAATGGTATATTTCGGGCGGCACTTCTGGAGGACCAATCGCACCTGGGAGCGTTTCAGCGCAGAAGCAAAGCCATTACGGTTCTTCAAGTCTCCCGGCAATCATCGTCAACGATACAGCCCTTTACGTACAGCGGATGGGCCGGAAAATCCGCGAGTTCGTCTATACCTGGCAGAGTCAGACATGGATTTCCAACGACCTTACCGCGCTCGCCCAGCACGTCACGCAGGCCGGGATTGTCGAACTTGCCTACCAGCGCGTACCAGACGCCATTCTGTGGGTTCTGCGCACGGATGGCACCCTAGTTGCGATGACCTACGAGCGGGAGCAGCAGGTTACGGGGTTCGCTCGGATGCTGACAAACCCCGCAAACGGGGATGTTTTTGAGTCCGTTGCAACGATCAATTCCGCCTCTGGAGAGGATGAAATCTGGCTACTTGTTCGGCGGACGATAAACGGGGAAGTGGTGCGTTATGTGGAGCGGTTTTGCCCAGGGCAACGGGACGCGCTGGATCAGCAGCAAACAGAATCCTACTGGTATCTTGATTGTGCCAAGGCTTTCACTTTCTCGGAACCGACTTCCTCAATTACCGGGCTGGATCATCTGGAAGGGCAGGCGGTACTGGTATGGGCCGGGAGCGCGCTTGCGCCCCTCGCAGTGACTTCGCAGACCGTGCAAGGCGGGACGATTAACCTTCAATCCCCCGTCACTAGCGCGCTTGTGGGGCTTCCATTTACCTCATTGGTTGTGCCGGAACAATTTCAGCGTGATTTGCAGGATGGAACATCAGCGGGACGGCGGATGCGCATCCCTAAGCTGAACATCAAGCTGTACAATTCGCAGGCCGGGGAATACTCCTCAGACGGAAAGACATGGTACCCGCTCCGCACCCGAAGCGTGGGAGAACCAATGGATACCCCGCTCGTTCCCTACTTCGGTTATGAGAGGGTTTCGCTCGCCAGCAACTGGAAAGATGGGGTCGATTTCTATCTTCGCCAAACATTGCCCATGCCGCTCACGATTGCCGCAGTTGTGGGAACATGGGAAACCTCGGAGGTAGAGCAATGAACCAAAGGGAAAAAATAGATGCCTTTGAAGCGATGTTGGCACAATGCCCGCAGACGCAAATTCCTGTAATACACCGCTTCACCGATGGGCTTTACATCCGCGAGGTTCATGTCCCCAAAGGGATGATATTCACTTCCCGCACGCACAAGACCCAACACCCCTTTGTCATCTCGGCAGGTGTTGCGGAGATTGTCAACGAACGCGGGGAGCGTTTCATTGTCCGTGCACCCTATACGGGAGTCACGGAACCGGGGACACGGCGCATCTTTGTGGTTCACATGGACATGGTTCTCACGACGTTCCATGTCACAAAACAGACTGACCCTGACGCATGGGTTGAGGAGAACACCTATCTGGAAAATCGTCTGTTGCCGGGAAACTTTGAACAGAACTGCTTTGAGGGGAGAAAACACTTATGTCAACCATAGTCACGGCAGCGGTGATAGTTGGAGCGGGCGCGGGGGTTGCTCTCTACGGCTCTTATTCTTCTTCCCAAGCCCAAAAACAAGCGGCAGCGAATAACACCTACCTGACCAACAAACAAGCGGACGCGACGCTTGCCGTATCAACCTACCAAGCCGATCTTAACAAGAAGATCGCGCTCGCCCAGGCGGATATTGCGGATCAAAACGCATCCGTTTACCACGCGGCGGCGCGGAGTAGTGAGAATTTGGGGTTCATGCAGGAATCCCGCCAACTCATGCAGGAAGGCCAAGCAGCCTCCCAGACACGGGCGGATTTTGGAGCGAGCGGCATCGAGGGGGACACCGGAAGCCCGCTGGCCGTTGCTGCGCATAATGCCGCAATCGGCCAAATGACCCGGATGGATACCGCCTATCAGACCAACCTTTCCGCCATGAATGAGGACTGGCAGGGCGCGCTTGCTACTTATCAAAGCACGCTGGGGCGTGAGACCGCCACGCAATACGATTACGCCAAGCAAATGGCGGAATGGACGGACAAAGCCACCAAGGCGGGTGCAATAGTTCAACAGGGCGTCGCGGATCAGATGGGTACGGCGGCACTCATTTCCGGGATTGGTCAGAGCATCAGTTCCATTGGTGGTGCGGTGGGAAGCTATGGGGCGACGAAAGCCTATTCAGCGCGAACTCCCAACCCGTCCTCATCAAAAGGTTCAACATCTGGAGCGTCTTCTTCTGGAACTGCATAATTTCATCTGCTATGGCAAACATACCTCTAAGCCAGATACCGAACGCCCCGCAGGGTGTCTTTACACCCACGGCTGACCCACATTTCTCCGGGGATGTCATAGGGGATCAAGCTAAGTCTGACATCCGCCAGGGATTCGGGGCAAGCATGGTTGATCCTTCGCGAGCAGGAGCGTTAGGAAAGGGACTGGAACAGGCCGGGGAAGGCGTCATATCTGGCGCAACCGGAGTTGCCCGAGGGGTTATACTCTCGGAAGCAGCCGACAGGCGAGAGGAACTTCAACAGGCATATGACAGTGGAATTATCAAGTTCTACGCGAACCGGACGGCGGTTCAAAAGAAATACCAAGACCTCATGGCAGACCAACCCGTAAGCATGGGGCCATCCAAGTGGCTGGAGGCGGCTGGGAATAAGGGGGAGAACTTCTCTCAAGGACAGACTCCAATGGAGAGATATACCACCTTACATGAGGCGATGCGGACATTTTACGGAGGGGTTGCGGATGCTTCCAATCGGGCACACCAAGATGCGATTGCCGAAAAGGCAGGCATGGGCAGGCTTCAATTCGCAAGTTTGCTCGGTCAGGGAGATTACGACGGCGCAGCGAAGATTAACGACTCCATGTTGAGCATGGGGATTTCTTCTAAGGCTGAATATGCAACGAATCTCAAGGCGGTGGCTGCGCATCAGCAGTTGAACGACCTCCAAAACAAGGTTGCTTCTGACCCAGACGGGGAATTTGCAAAGCAAGTGCAGATTGCAGGAGAAGGAGGGGGCAGGGTAGAAGGGTATGATCTTCTTTCACCAACGGACTTCACGAAGTCTTACAAAGTCGGGCAGGCCATCAAAAACTACAATTTGTCTAATCTTCAGGATTCCCTTGTTGCCCAAATTGATTCCGGGATCGTCAAAACACCGGAGCAAATAAAAACGCTTCCACAGTTCCAAAAACTCGACACCGATAGCCAAAAAGCCGTTATCGGAAGGTTGACCAATGATCTCGCGGGAACGCCTGCCGGGGAACTTGCTTACAAGCAGGGATCGCAGCTTGTGCAAAACTATCCCGCCGTCAACGATTCCGCAAATGTGAAGCAGTTCCTGGACGCCAAAAACTGGATCATTGAGCATGTGCCTTCTGGAGAGCCGCAGGATTCGTTAGTGAAGGCACTAAAAGAGCGTCAGGACGAAATGGCGAAAAACAACGGCCATCTAACGCCTGACACCTCTCTTCACCAGTACATCGGCCAGAGCCTTACTACCATGCTTCACTCTGGTTATTTCGGGAAATACGACCACGATGCCATTACAGGAGGGGCAAAACCTGAGGCGGTTCAGGCCACCCTGAAGGCATTGGGAACCAAGGAGGACATCTTGCAAAAGGTTCTCGATTCCGGCCCGCAGACGCGGACGGATGCGGATGCTAAAATAAACGAGCTAACCCGCAATATACGCGCCGGGTTCAGCGCGAAAACCCCCGCACCAGCACCCGCAAAGCCCTCCATCTGGCATTGGCTGACCAATTCAGGAGAAAAGCAGCAACCCTCCGGTAATCCCCAATAACTATGGCTCTCGAAACCGACCTCCCACAAGCCCCTTCAAGCGCCGAGAACGCCGCGCCTCTCGATCTCATCCCATTCCAGCCGCTTTCGATTGGTAACTCAGGAAACGCGCAGGAGCAGCAATCCGCGCCGCCAATCCACGACTATAATTTCGCCACGCATCCCGAACGGGAGAACATGCGGGCGATATTCAACGATCCGGTGAACCTTGGCGGGAAAATACCACAAGCCGTTGCAGAATCCAAGACGGACGATAATCCGCAGGAATACCGGGACACCGTTACAAACATGCGCGCCCTTTCCTTCTTCTCCGGGCAAGACACGGCGGATATAGCGCAGAACTATGAGCAGGTAAAACAGAACTTCGTCAAATCCCATGCGTGGGACATGCCGGAGAACGAGGGGGCTTTCCGCTCTCAGTTGGCCGGGTATTTTCAGAAGCAGGATGCCAGAGAAAACGCCATTGATGAGCTGCATAAGGCCGCATTTACCGATGCGGCCTCGGGGAATGCTAATGGGGTTTCACGGCTCCAAAAATACGAGGAATGGACTCAGGAGCACGCGGACGCAATGGACGGCTTGAGCGATGCGCAGAAGTTTTCCACTTTCCAACAGGTCTATTGGAACCGGATGCAGTCTTTAGATTCCAACCATCTTGACCTTGCCAAGCAGATTGCAGACCTCTACGGCCAGAAGACGGAAAGCGAAGAGGCTGACCAGAAAGGGGCATGGGAGCAAAAGCAGATTGCCGAAGGGGAAACGAAGCCCATTTTTAGCGCGTTTGGCGGAAAGCTCGCTCTCTATAAGAACATCCCAACTCAGGAGGATGACATTCTTAGCAAGCTCTCCAGACTCTCCCCGGAGGATCGTCATAAAATCTACCAGTCCGCCGCATCTCTGGAGCAATCCCTCAACCCGCAAAATTACCAAAACGGATTCGTTCGCAACCTTTACAGCCTCGGACAGTCTGCACAACGGAGCGCGGACTTCCTCGGGGATGCCACGTTGAGCAACAACCCGAAGGCGAGGCTAGCCTTGGAACTCAGGGCGGCGGCAAAGAACCTTGTAAACCCTCTTCCCTATGCTGATATGAACGCATGGGAGGCCAGCAAGGCGGGGCTTCCGGTCATTGCTACGAAGGTTGGGCAGGGGCTCGCCGGGGCTATACCTGCCATTGCTGCATTCTCAGTGGGCGGCCCTTGGGCGGGTGGAGCCTACATGTTCGCCCAAAACTCCGTCGCGCAACAGGAGCGGCTTTTGCTTGCAAACCCTGATATGTCGCCCAAGCAGGCGATGGAATTAGGCAGCGCGATTGCCTTGCCTGTAACCGCCCTTCAAAGCGTCTCTTACGTGGGTATCAAAGGAATGTTCCCGGCCTTGGAAAAGACCCTTGGCGAATGGGCAACCACAAAGCTGGGAAGTTTCGCAATCAATGCAGGCGTGGGAACTGCTGCTTTTAGCGCGAGCGAAACCATTTCACCGTTGGCAGATGCCGCAGTTCATTCCCTCAATCCCAAGTGGAACACCGAGAGCAATCCCGGCAAGGAATTGAAGGATGTGCTTTTGAACGCTCCGCAGGATTTCGGAATGGCCGTCGCCTTCGCCATGACGCACGTAGGGAAACCCGTGGACGTGGAATCCGCCAAAGCGCAGACGCGGGAGGCGCAAAGGGATGTCCAATCCGAGAATGCCCCCCAGCTTCACGAAATGCCCAACGGGGAATTTGTCGTGACCGCTCCCGACAAGGACGGGCAACAGACGCCCATTTTCCACACCAACGACGAGAACGTTGCGGCGGACGCCTTGGCAATGGCGTACAAGGAGCGCGTCAAGGAGGCCGTAGCCGGGAACGACTGGACTACCGCGACAAATGATTCCTACGAAGCTCCGGAGCGCACGCCCGAAGAACAGGCAAAGGATGATGAGAGATTCGCACCGAAGGCCGAAGAACCAGCAGAGACGAAGGGTGGCGACACGGTTTCAGAAGGGCAAGCAGAGCCCGCGCCGGGGGATGTCTTGCCGGAAGGTGTCGTAAACACTCAGGAAGGAAACGCTACCGCAGAGGATTCCTCATCTCAAGGCGAGCGCATCCGCGATGATTCAAAAGCGGATGTTTTAAGAAAACGCGCCCAACGATTAAAGGAACAGCTCGTACAGACAACTAGTGAAGGCGGCTTTGTGGACATCGACGCCATCCGAGAGGGCTTGGCCGACTACGGACGGGCCATCTACGAGAAAGGGCTTACCTTCGCAGAGTGGAGCAAGCGCATGGTTGCCGACATCGGGGAGAAGGTGAAAGGTTTCCTTGCGGATGTCTGGAACTACCTCAAGACGGGCGGCGGCAGATTCTTGGATAGCGCGGGCGAGCGCGGAAGTATCGGCTCAGAGTCCGACAGTCTGGAAGATGCGCATCCCAATAAAAAGCCAATCACGCACACCTTTGAGAGCCAGCGAGGCAACAAATACGTTCGGCGAAATGGAAAATGGTACGCAGTGGACGCGGACGGCAAGGAGACGCCAGAGAAGAACGGCTACAAACTTAACGCAGCGGAAAAGGGAAAAATCGAAGTAAAGGCTCCAGAAGCCCAAGCGGATAGCAAGCCCGATGCGGACGGTTTTCAAGATCGCAGTACCAAGGATACCGCTTTGAAAGCGTCTGAGCATGGGAGCGTGGGAACGGGAACGCCGTTTGATGCTCTTGCAAAGCCAAAGGCAGACGATCCGACCCTAAAAGAAAGCGTCAAAAAAGTAGCCTACGACATCAAACAGGCATTGAGGGACGCCCCCGAGGATACCCCTTTCCGCAGAAGCCTTTTGTCTTGGGCTGGACGCAACCAAGAGTCATCCCATGAAGTGGGCCGAGCCATGAAGGAGATCGAAACCACCGTTTCAAACCCCTTGGAGCGCGAGGGGATAACCAACTGGATTGAGGCCGGGGGAAACAGAAGGGTTTTGGAGCAACGCGCAGCCACAAGCATCAGCGAGAAGCACGCCGAAGGCTACAAGGCAGCATTGAATCTTTCGCCGGAGTCTTTGAAGATTGCCGACAAAATCCGGCAAACCTTTCGGATTCTGGAATTACGCGGGGAACGCTGGGGGATCAGCATGGGCCACCGCGAAAACTACGTGCCTCACCTTTACGACGGGGATCAGCCGCCCGTTCCCACAGGTTCAAGCTCAAAGCGGCTAAATGAATTTTTCCGGTTCTCCCAGGAGCGCGTTTTTGAGAACTACTACGACGCGGAGCAGAACGGTTTCAAGCCGCAGACGAAGGACGTTTCCAAACTGCTTGGCATCTACCTGAACGACATGAACAACGCCATCAATTCCCGGCGTTTCGTGGCGGAACTGCATGAAGCCAAGGCCAGCGATGGGCGGCCCGTAGTCTCGGCACGTGGCGGCGGTCAACGCACAGACGGAGAGGATAAATCCGTGCATCTGGTCTATCCCGACCGGGCAAGCGAAGGAACCAGCGATTACCGGAAAATTGACCAACCCGCCTTGCACGACTGGGTTTTTGCAGGGAAAGACGATGAGGGAAACAACATCCTCGTGCGTGGCGATTTGGCGGTGCATCCAGAGGTTGCAACGCATTTGAACAACGTGCTTTCCTCTTCTGCCATCTGGAGGTGGATACATGACACGGGCAACAATAACCCGTTCAGCAATGCCGCAAAGTGGACGGCGAACGCTCTTCTAAAGACGCAATCTTTAATCAAGGGAACCGGGCTTTCCTTCTCGCCGTTCCACCAGGTGCAGGAGGGGATTCACGCCGTAGGGCATAAGGTCAACCCTTTAAGCGTCCCGGAGATCGACCTGCGCAGTCCCGACCAAAAAGACGCCATCGCGCATGGGCTCATGCTTTCCCACGACAAGATTTCCCAATCTCAATTCCGGGAAGGCGTAGGGGAAAATGGAAGCAATCTGATTACGCTGGGTCTGCGCAAGCTGGGATGGGGGCTCTCTGAGGCGGCTGCAAACAAGGTTGACGCCTATCAGGACTGGCTTTTCACCAAGTACATCCCCGCGCTCAAGTTCAAGACCTACGAGCATATTTTGGAGCGGAATACGGAACGGTTTGCCGAGGAGCTAAAATCCGGGGACGTTACCGAATGGCAGGTTAAAAACCTTTCCGCCCAGCAGGCAAATGCCGCGTATGGGCATTTGAATTATGCCGAAATGGGGCGCAACCCCACCGTGCAACACCTAATGCAAATAGGTCTTCTTGCACCCGACTTTCTGGAAGCCCGCGCCCGGTTTGTGGGTCAGGCTCTCAAGGGTCTTGCTGGGGGGAAGGTGGGATCAGAGCAATTACAGGCTCTTGCACTTCTGGCGATTACTCAGGTTATCGGAAGCAGGGTTGCAAACAAGCTCCTGAACGATGAATGGGACTGGGGCCACCCATTTGAGGTGCGCGTGGGAAACACCTATTACGGACTGCGCAGCGTCCCGGGAGACCTCTACAAGCTCTCCACGGACTTTACAGGGTTCGCAGGCGGGCGTATTTCCCCTCTCTTTGGAAGGTTCATCCAAGAGGGGCTCTTTCACACGAATTACCGGGGCGAACATACAACCACGGGAGACGCCATCGCGGACATCTTCGCCGGGACTGTACCCGGCCCGTTTGCTGCCTTCGCCCGCAAGATGCTTGAATTTGCCCCGGCAGACGTTCAGAAGGCTGCGCATGACCTTCCCGGAACCGCACGCAACAACTCGATTTCACCCTTAGAGCAGATGCTCTCTTCTACGGGGTTACAGATTCACAGGTTCAGCCCTATCAGCCGCGTCTACCCCCTGGCCGAAAACTGGATCAAGGAGAACTACCCGGAGCTTATTGCGAAGGCGGGCACCTACCCGGTAAGCAAATTCCAGCAGTTGCGCTATGCCCTGGAGGACAGCGACACGGAGAAGGCGCAAAGGGAAATTGAAGTTCTAAAATCGGGCGGAATGGATGATTCTAAGATCGCCCACGGATTCAAGGCGTC